>NZ_JOHB01000005.1:0-285241 GCF_000719605.1 Streptomyces sp. NRRL S-1813 | reverse complement strand
CCCCCGCCCCGTCCCCGCCCCGTCCCGTCCCGTCCCGTCCCGTCCCGTCACCCGGCATCATGGGCGAATGATCATTGCCGCCGCACAATTCACCCCCGTACCGGGCGACATCGAGGCCAACGCGGCACGGATGGCCGCGCTCATCACCGAGGCCGCCGAGCGCGGCGCAGGCCTGGTGGTCTTCTCCGAACTCGCGCTGACGCACTACGACCGGCACCTGATAGCCGCCGACCCGGCAGGCATGACGGTCACGGAGGACGACGCCCGGCTGGCCCCCGTACGGGAGGCATGCCGGGCGACGGGGGTCGCGGCGGTCGTCAACGCGGCGGGGCGGACGGGCGGTGACGGGGACCGTCCGGCGATCTCCTCGTTCGTCCTCGGACCGGACGGCACGCTGCTCACCCGTTACGACAAGATCCACCTGTTCGAGGGCGAGGGAGAGAGCGAAGGAGCGAGCGAGAGCGCGCTCTTCGCGGCGGGCACCGCCGACGGCCGCTTCACCCTGGGCGGCATCCGGTTCGCCCTCGCCACCTGCTTCGACAACAGCTTCCCCGAGGTGCCCGCGCGGGCCGCGGCGGACGGCTGCCGGGTGTATCTCGCCAGCTCCTTCCACGACTCGGCACAGCGGGTGGCGCAGTACGGGCAACTGGCGCGGGAGCACGGGCTCCAGGTGCTGCTCGCCAACGGCACGGGGACCGGGCACTCCGGTCCGGGGTGCGGCCTCAGCGGCGTCTGGCTGCCGTCCGGCGAACGGGTGGCGGCGGCCGCCGAGTGGACCGGGCCGGTGCCGGGTGACGGCGCGGAGCTGGTGCTCAGCGATGTCCGCGACCGGATCACGCTGATGGCCGACCCGGAGGTGGCCGCGATCCCCGTCCAGGAGTGCGGCGAGCCGCTGGTGGACGTGCGGACCGCGGCGCCCGAGCTGCTGGTGGCCGACCTCCGGGACGACGAGCGGGGCGCCTACGCGCAGCTGCGCGAGGGAGTGCTGAAGCGGCTGCTGGCGGCGCAGCGGGCACTGCCGGACGGGCTGCGGCTGAAGATCGTCGAGGGCTACCGGCCACTGGAGCTGCAACGCCGCTACTTCGAGGAGTACGTGGACGAACTGCGGGCCCTGCACCCCGACCGGGACGCCGGGCGTCTCCACCAGGCCGCCAGCCGCTATGTGTCGCCGCCCGGGATCGCCCCGCACAGCGCCGGTGGCGCGGTGGACCTCACCCTCGTCACCACGGAGGGCGAGGACGTCGACATGGGGACTCCGATCAATGCCGGTCCGGAGGAGAGCAACGGCGCCTGCTACACGGGTGCCCCGGATCTGAGCCCCGCCACCCGCACCCACCGGCGGGTGCTGAACGCCGCCCTGAACTCCGCCGGGCTGGTCAACTACCCGACCGAGTGGTGGCACTGGTCCTACGGCGACCGCTACTGGGCCCTGGCGACCGGCGCGGACCATGCGCTGTACGGGCCGAAGGAGTGGGACGGGCCGACGGAGGGCGACGGGCGGTGACGTGCCGCCGCGCACCCGGCCCCCGTACCGCTCGGCGGTGCGCAGGCTCGTGCGCGGCGAAGGTCCCGGGCCTCAGCCCTGCGGCAGCTCGGGCGCCAGTGCCTCCAGTTCCGCCCGGGTCGGATAGGACGGCTGGGCGCCCGGCTTGGTGACGGCGGCGGCGCCCACCCGTACGGCGAAGCGCGCCGCCTCGGGCAGCGCGTCGCCGCGGGCCAGGCGGGTGGCGAGGGCGCCGGTGAAGGCATCGCCGGCGCCGGTGGTGTCCACGGCCTTGACCCGAACGCCCGGGACGTCCGCGGCTCCCGAGGCGTCCAGGACCAGCGCACCGTCGCCGCCGAGGGTGACCACGACGGAGCGGGCGCCCCTCTCGCGCAGCGCCTGCGCCCACTCGGCGGGAGTGCCGTCGGCGAGCCCTGAGAGCTGCCGCGCCTCGTGCTCGTTGACGACCAACGGGTCGGCCACCGCGAGGAGTTCGGGGGCCAGCGCGGTCGCCTCGGGCGCCGGGGAGGGGTTGAGGACGACGCGGGTGCCGGCCTGCTCGGCGGCCGTGGCGGCGGCCCGTACGGACTCCATGGGGATCTCCAGCTGGAGGGAGACCACCGCGGCCGCGGCGATGGTGTCCTTCGCGGCGGCCACGTCCTGCGGGGTGAGGGCAGCATTGGCGCCGGGCGAGACCACGATGCTGTTGTCGCCGTCCGGGTCGACGATGATCATTGCGGTGCCGGTACGGGCCGCGTCGTCCACGATCACCGGCGAGACATCGGTGCCCGCGTCGTGCTGGGCGCGCAGCAGCAGTTCGCCGTATGCGTCGCCGCCGACCCGCGCCAGCAGCGCGGTGCGCCCGCCGATCCGGGCCGCGGCGGCCGCCTGGTTGGCCCCCTTGCCGCCGGCCGATTCGACCAGGTCCGTGCCGGTCACGGTCTCGCCCGCGCCGGGCCGCCGCTCGACCCGTACCGTCAGATCCGCGTTGGCCGAGCCGACCACCAGGACGTCATACATGCACCGCTCTCCCACTTCACTCACCTGTCGTTGCCGTGCGGCCCGCCGGGGCCGCGCTCTCAGCCGTCGAACTTCGCGGCGTTCTTCGCCGTCACCAGCACCACCGGCACCCTGACCGACTGCGGCAGCTTCTCACCACGGGAGGCCTTCAGCGCCCACTCCACGGCCTGCTTGCCGAGGAGTTCCGGCTGCTGGGCGACGGTGGCGGTCAGCGTGCCGTTGCGGACCGCCTTGACGCCGTCCGGGGTGCCGTCGAACGCCACGACCTTCACGTCCTTGCCGGAGCGGCCGCCCAGCGCTTTGGACGCGCCCAGCGCCATCTCGTCGTTGGCCGCGAACACCCCGCCGATGCCGCGGTGTGCCTGGAGCATGTTGGTCATCACGTCCATGCCCTTGGTGCGGTCGAAGTCGGCGGGCTGCCGGGCGACGACCTCGATGCCGGGGTACTTCTTGATGCCTTCCTCGAAGCCCTTGCCGCGCTCGCGGGCGGCGGAGGTGCCGGCCTGGCCCTCCAGGAAGGCCACCTTGCCCTTGCCGCCGAGCGATTCGGCCAGCGTCTTCGCGGCGAGCCGGCCGCCCGCGACATTGTCGGAGGCGATGGTCGAGCCGACCTTGCCGCCGTTGACACCGCGGTCGATGGAGATGACCGGCACCTTCGCCCGGTTGGCGACGCCGACGGCCGGTACGGCGGCGTCGGAGTCGACCGGGTTGATGATGGCCGCCTTGACGTTCTGGCTGGTGAACGTCTCCATCTGGTTGATCTGCTGGGTGGGGTCGTTCTGGGCGTCGGTGATGTTGAGGTGCAGACCGCGGGCGTCCGCCTCGGCCTGGGCGCCCTTCTTGATGCCGACGAAGAACGGGTTGTTCATCGTGGACAGCGCGAGCCCCAGGTCGGTGTTGCCGCCGCGGTCGCAGCCGGCCAGCCCCAGGGCGACGGTCGCGGCCAGCCCGGCCGCCAGCGACGCCTTGATCCGGGCGTTCCCCCGGGCGTTCCTCGGGGCGTTCCTACGGGCCTTCATCGCGCGCTCCGGCGGCGCAGCGTGTCCAGGAGCACCGCCAGCGCGATGACCAGTCCGGTGGCCACCTGCTGCCAGAACGCCGAGACGCTCAGCAGGTTGAGGCCGTTGCGCAGGACGGCGAGGATCAGCGCGCCGATGAGGGTGCCGGAGGCCTTGCCGGAGCCGCCGGAGAGGCTGGCCCCGCCGATGACGACGGCGGCGATGGCGTCCAGCTCGTAGCCGGTGGCGGCCTGCGGCTGGGCGGAGGTGAGCCGGGCGGCGAGCACGATGCCGGCGACCGCGGCGAACACCCCGGACAGCGCATAGATGGCGAGCTTGCGGCGCTTGACGTTGATGCCCGAGAGCCGGGCCGCCTCCTCGTTGCCGCCGATCGCGAACATCGCCCGGCCGGAGTACGTACGGGCCAGGATCAGCGCGGCGATCAGCCCCATCGCGATCATGACGAGGACGGGCACCGGCAGCCAGCCGCCGAGGGTGTCACCGAGCGCCCCGACCGAGGCGGGGAAGGGGATCGGGGAGCCGCCGGAGATGACCAGGGCCAGACCGCGGCCGATCGAGAGCATCGCCAGCGTGGCGATGAAGGCGGGCAGCTTGCCGTAGGAGACCAGGGCGCCGGAGACCAGACCGGCCGCCGCGCCGGTCGCCAGGCCGAGCAGCACCGCCATCCAGACGGGCAGGCCCTCCCCGGTGGCCGCCCAGGCGACGACGGTGGCGGAGAGCGCGGCGACCGAGCCGACCGACAGATCGATACCGGCCGAGACGATCACGAAGGTGACGCCGAAGGCGAGGATCGCGGTGACCGACGCCTGGACACCGACATTGAGGAGGTTCTGGCCGTTGAGGAAGTCCCTGGACAGCACCGCCATCACCACGACCAGGGCGATCAGTCCGCCGAGCGGGCCGTTTCTGAGGACCGCCCGGGAGAACCACGCCCCCGCGCCGTCCCGGTCCGGTGCCCGTCCCACCGCCTCGGCGGCAGCTCCTGTCTTCACCTCAGTGGACATCGGAGCCCTCCATCGCGCTCTTGTCGTTGTGCTTCGTGCTCGTGCCGTGCGGGGACTGGAGCGCCAGCTCCATCACGGCGTCCTGGGTGGCCTGTTCGGCCGACAGCTCACCGGCCAGCCGGCCCTGCGACATCACCAGCACCCGGTCGCTCATACCGAGCACCTCGGGCAGATCGCTGGAGATCATCAGCACCGCGCGGCCGGACGCCGTCAGGTCGTTGATGAGCTGGTAGATCTCGACCTTGGCGCCGACGTCGATGCCGCGCGTCGGCTCGTCGAGGATCAGCAGCCTGGTGTCCGCCAGCAGCCACTTGCCGATGACGATCTTCTGCTGGTTGCCGCCGGAGAGGGTGCGGGCGCTCTGTCCCAGGCCGCTCATCCGGACCTTCAACTGCTCGGCGACGGTGGCCGCTTCGCGCCGCTGCGCGCCCCGGTCCACCAGTCCGCCGCGGGTGTCGCGGTCGAGCCTGGCGAGGGTGAGGTTGTCCTGGAGGGAGGCGTCCAGGACCAGGCCCTGGCCCTTGCGGTCCTCCGGTACGAGGCCGAGCCCGGCGCGCATGGCGGCGCGGACATCGCCGCGGGCCAGCTCCTTGCCGTCGATCTCGACCGTACCGGCGTCATAGCGGTCCACGCCGAAGATCGACCGGACCACCTCGGTGCGGCCCGCGCCCACCAGCCCGGCGAGACCCACGACTTCACCGGCCCGGACCTCGAAGTCGATGCCCTCGAAGACCGGCCCGGCCACCGAGCCGTTGCGGGTCAGACCGCGGACGCGCAGCAGGGGCGCGCCCGGCGTCTCGGGGCGCTGCCTCGGGTACTGCTCGGCGATGTCCCGGCCCACCATGAGGCGGATCAGCTCGTCCTCGTCCGTCGAGGCCGGCACCTCCTCGACGGACCGGCCGTCGCGCAGGACGGTGACCCGGTCGCCGAGCGCGCCGATCTCGTCCAGGTGGTGGGTGATGAAGATGATGCCCACGCCGGTGTCCCGCAGCTCGCGGACGATCCCGAAGAGGGTCTCGACCTCCTCGGAGGTCAGGACCGCGGTCGGCTCGTCCATGATCAGGACGCGCGCTTCCAGGCTGAGCGCCTTGGCGATCTCGACCATCTGGAGGCGGGCGATGCCCAGTTCGGCGACCGGGGTGTTCGGGGAGACGTCGAGGCGAACGCGCCGCAGCAGTTCGGCGGCCCGTGCCCGCATCGTCTTCCGGTCGACCAGGCCGAGCGCGGTGCGCGGCTGGCGGCCCAGGAAGATGTTCTCGGCGACGGTCAGCCCGGGGACGAGGTTGAACTCCTGGTAGATGGTGGCGATGCCGTGCCGTTCGGCGTCCTGCGCCGAGCGGATGGTGACCTCCTCGCCGTCCACGAGGATGCGGCCCTCGTCGGGGCGGTGGGCGCCGGAGAGCATCTTGATGAGGGTGCTCTTGCCCGCGCCGTTCTCGCCGAGCAGGACATGCACCTCACCGGTGCGCAGGGTCAGGTCCACGCCGTCCAGCGCGCGGACGCCCGGGAAGGACTTCGTCACCCCCTCGACGCGCAGCAGTTCGCGGCCGCCCGGTACGTCGTCGTTGACGCCGGTCATGCGCTGCCCCTCTCTTCCTCGGATGACTCGTGTGGTGACTGACTCGGGTGGCCCGCCCGGCCGGGGGAGCCGGACCGGAGTGCCGGTCCGGGCGCCGGGCGGGCCTGCTCAGGGGGTGGGCAGCTCGCCGCAGGAGCGGCGGGTGACCAGCCGGGCCGGCAACAGCACCGAGGCGGCGGGCCGGCCCTCGATCCGCTCCAGCAGGGTGTGGACGGCGGCCCGGCCCAGTTCGCGGGTGGGCTGGGCGATGGCGGTCAGCGGCGGGTCGGTGTGGGTGAACCACGGCACGTCGTCATAGACCACCAGCGCCACATCGTCGGGAACCCGCAGCCCGCGGGCGCGGAGTTCGTCCATCGCGCCCAGCGCCATCAGGTTGTCGGTGGCCAGCACCGCGTCCGGCGGCTCGGCGAGGTCGAGGAAGTCGCTCATCACCCGCCGGCCACCGGTGTGCTGGAGGTCGGGGGTGGCGCCGACCCGCTCGTCGGGCAGGGTGAGGCCGTATCCGGCCAGCGCCGTACGGAAGAGGGCGAGGCGCTCGTCGCCGGTCGGGGTGCCGGCCGGGGCGACGATGATCGCGGGCCGGCGGCGGCCGAGGGCGGCGAGGTGGGCGGCGAGCTCGGTGAGCGCGGTGCGGCCGTCGGCGCGTACGCAGGGGGCGTCGATACCGGGCACGGTGCGGTCCAGCAGCACCAGCGGGGTGCCGGAGGCGACGACCTCACGGAGCATCGCCGAGCCGGTGCCGGCCGAGCTGACCAGCAGACCGTCGATCCGGCGGTCGAGCAGGGTGCGGATGTAGTCGTCCTGCTGTGCGGGGCGTTCGCCGGCATTGCCGATGACCAGGCTGTAGCCGAGGCTGCGGGCCTCGTCCTCGACGGCGTCGGCCAGCTCGGTGAAGAAGGGGTTGGTGAGGTCGCTGATGATCAGGCCGAGGGCACCGGTCCGGGCGGTGCGCAGCGCGCGGGCGACGTTGTTGGGGCGGTAGCCCAGCTCCTGTACGGCGGCGAGCACCCGCTCGCGGGTCTCCGCGACCGGGCTGTGGCCGTTGAGGACGCGGGAGACCGTGGCGACGGAGACCCCCGCCCGCTCTGCCACATCTTTGATGTTCGCCATGGCGCCGTTGCCATTCTGTCCGTGCGCGCGCTCACCGTGCGGGAGAGCGGGTGCGCATGATCAACATGTAATCGATTTCTTGAGCAGTTCGTGGGGGCTACGAAATCGATTACACGGCGGGTGCGTCAAGATGCGGCGAAGGTGGCCTGCGTCACATCGGGGCGGGGTGGGGTGGGTGCGGGCGCGCGGGGGCCGGGGATGCGGGTGCGGCGGCCGGGCACGGTGGTGCGGCCCTGCGCGCTGCGACAGACACAGGGCCGCACCCGCCACCGCGGACGCAGGGGGCCGCAGCCCGCGCAGACACTCCAGAGGCAGCCCCCGCCGCAGACGCCAGGGACCGCCCCCACCACGGACGCCAGAGACCGCCCCGCCGCATACGCCAAGGGCCGCACCCCGTCGCGGGATGCGGCCCCTGCGTGCGTGCCGGTGCGGCCGTGCGTCAGGCGACGGTCAGCTTGACCTCGATGTTGCCGCGGGTCGCGTGGGAGTACGGGCACACCTGGTGCGCCTTCTCCACGAGGTCCTTGGCGGTCGCCGCGTCGACGTTGGGGATCGCGGCGGAGATCTCGACCGTGAGGCCGAAGCCACCGTCCGGGGTCTTGCCGATGCCGACCTGGGCGGTCACCCGGGAGCCGGAGACATCGGCGTTCTCCCGGCGGGCGACGACGCTGAGCGCACCCTGGAAGCAGGCGCTGTAACCGGCCGCGAAGAGCTGCTCGGGGTTGGTGCCGGCGCCACTGCCGCCCTGCTCCTTGGGCGGGTTGACGATCACGTCGAGCTTGCCGTCATCGCTGGCGACGCGGCCGTCACGGCCGTTCTCAGCGGTGGCGACGGCCGTGTAGACGACGTCGACGGTCTGGATGGACATACCAAATCCTCCTGTGGTTCGCCGCGACTCGCGCCCACGGATCGCGACGGCTTGCCGCTGAGCCTAACGGTCTGGCGCAAGGCCCCCGCCGGGGAGTCACCCACTCTCCCCGCCAGGTCCTGCGTCGGACCGCCAGGGTCACCGTCAGACCGCCAAGCCCTGCGTCAGGCAGCCAGAGCCACCGTCAGTCCGTGAGGCTCACGATCATCTTTCCGGTGTTCTCACCGCGCAGCAGGCCCAGGAACGCCTCGACGCCGTTCTCGATACCGGCCACCTTGGTCTCGCTGTACTTCAGCTCGCCGGAGCGGATCCAGGCGGAGACCTCCTCGACGAACTGCGGCTGAAGTGCGGCGTGGTCGCTGACCAGCAGGCCCTGGAGGCGCAGCCGCTTGCCGATCACCATCGCGAGGTTGCGCGGGGCAGGGCTCGGCTCCGTCGCGTTGTACATCGAGATCATGCCGCAGATGGCGGCGCGGCCATGGACATTGAGGGAGCTGATGGCCGCTTCGAGGTGGTCGCCGCCGACGTTGTCGAAGTAGACGTCGATGCCCTCCGGCGCGGCCTCCTTGAGCTGCTTGGCGACATCGCCGTTCTTGTAGTTGAAGGCGGCGTCGAAGCCGTACTCCTCGACGAGCAGCTTGACCTTGTCGTCGGAGCCGGCCGAGCCGATGACCCGGGAGGCGCCCTTGAGCTTGGCGATCTGGCCGACCTCGCTGCCCACCGCGCCGGCCGCGCCGGACACGAAGACGGCGTCGCCCTCCTTGAAGGACGCCACCTCCAGCAGACCCGCATACGCGGTCAGGCCCGGCATGCCCAGCACACCGAGGTAGGCGGTGAGCGGAGCCAGCGACGGGTCCACCTTGGCGGCACGCTTGGCATCCAGCACCGCGTACTCACGCCAGCCGAGGCCGTGCAGGACGTGGTCCCCGACGGCGATGGAGTCGTCGCGCGAGGCGATGACCTCGCCGACCGCGCCGCCGTCCATCGGCTGGTCGAGCTGGAAGGGCGGGACGTAGGACTTCACGTCGTTCATCCGGCCGCGCATGTACGGGTCGACGGAGAAGTGCTGCGTACGGACGAGGATCTGACCCTCACCGACCTCGGGCACCGCGGCCTCGCGCAGCGCGAAGTCCTCCGGGGTGGGCCAGCCGTGGGGGCGGGCGACGAGGTGCCATTCGCGGCCGGTCGTGGGCAGTGCGGACATAACGCGATCCTCCTAAAGCTTCAGGTACTGAAACAACCATGCCCCTCGATATTTCATGTTGTCAAGTAAATGGGTATCCTCGTGTGCATGACCCCCCGCGCAGACTCCTTGACCGTCGAGGTCGTCGAGCTCATCGGCACCGTCGTCGCCCGCTACTACGAGGAGTACGAGCACGCCGCGGCCGAGCACTCCCTCACCGGCGCCCAGGCCAGGGTGCTCAGCCTGCTCTCCGCCGAGCCGCTGCCCATGCGCAAGGTCGCCGAGCGCCTGAAGTGCGAGCCGTCGAACATCACCGGCATCGTGGACCGCCTGGAGACCCGCGGCCTGGTCGAGCGCCGCCCCGATCCGGCCGACCGCCGCGTCAAGCTCGCCGCCCCGACCGGCGAGGGCGCGCGCACGGCCGAGGCACTGCGTACGTCACTCCACTTCGCGCGCGAACCCCTCGGCCGGCTGACGGTCGCCGAGCGGACGCTGCTGAGGGAGCTGCTGCAACGGATGCTGGGCGTCACGCCCGAGTGAACCGGGCGGCGGCCGTCAGGAGCCGCACTGCACACCGACCACCCCGGTGGCGTCCGCCTCCCCCTCGGCTCCCGTGGTCCGCAGCCCCCGCAGCAGCGTCAGCGCCGCCACCGCGGCACAGGCCATGACGCCCGCGGCGACCAGCACCGCCGTCTGTAGTCCCCCGGTGAACGCGGCGCGGGCCGCGGTCAGCAGCGCCTCGCCCGCCCGGCCCGGGAGTGCACCGGCCACGGCGGCGGCGCCCGCCAGCGTCTCCCGTGCCGCGTCGGCCGCGCCCGCCGGAAGGCCGGCGGGCAGGGCGTCACCGATGTCCGTGCGGTAGATCGCGCTCCCGATGGTGCCCAGGATCGCCATGCCCAGTGCGCCGCCCAGTTCGGTGCCGGACTCCAGCACGGCCGAGGCGGAACCCGCCCGCTCGGGCGGCGCGAGGCCGATGGCCAGTTCGTTGCCGAGCGACATCACCATGACCAGGCCCGAGGCGTAGACCGCCGAGCCCACCAGGACGAACCACAGGGCCGAGCCCGGTTCCAGCCAGGAGAGCCAGACGAAGCCGCCGGCCGCGATGACGCACCCCATGGCGATGACATACGCCCGGTCCATCCGCTGGGCGAGCGCGGTGGCCGCCGGCGCCATCCCGCCCACCGCGAGGGTCGGCAGCAGATTCCACAGTGCCGCCTCCATGGGACTCATGCCCCGTACGGACTGGAGGTACTGGGTGAAGAACACCGCACAGCCGACGATCGCGAACATCGCCAGCAGATTCATCAGCACCGAGACGCTGAACCCGCGGTGCCGGAACAGCTCCAGATCGAGCATCGGGTGGCGGGCGGTGCGCTGGCGGTACACGAAGGCCGCGGCGGCCAGCAGGCCGCCCACGACGGCGAGTACGGGCCATGCCGCCAGGCCGTCGCGGGCGATCTCCTTGACCCCGTAGACCACCGGCAGCATCGCGAGCAGGGACAGCAGCGAGCCGGGCAGATCGAAGCGTCCGGCCGCCGGGTTCTTGAACTCCGGCAGCAGCAGCGGCCCGCAGACCAGCAGCAGCACCATCGCCGGAGCGTTGACCAGGAACACCGAACCCCACCAGAAGTGCTCCAGCAGCGCCCCGCTGAGCACCGGGCCGATCGCGATGCCGCCGGTCACCGCCGTCGACCAGATCGCGACCGCCTTGCCGCGCTGCCTGGCGTCGTGGAAGAGGTTGCGGATCAGCGCGAGCGTGGACGGCATCAGGGTCGCGCCGCCGATGCCGAGCAACGCCCGTGCGGCGATGAGCATTTCGGCACTCTGCGCGTAGGCGGCGGCCCCGGAGGCGAGTCCGAAGAGGAGGGCGCCGGACAGCAGCAGCTTGCGGCGGCCGATGCGGTCGCCGAGCGCTCCCATGGTGATCAGCAGGCCGGCCAGGACGAAGCCGTAGACGTCCAGGATCCACAGCTGCTGGACGCTGCTGGGCTCCAGCTCCGCGGTCAGGAACGGGACCGCGAAGTACAGCACCGAGACGTCCATCGAGACGAGCAGGCACGGCAACAGGAGGACGCCCAGGGCGGTCCACTCCCGGCGGCCGGCCAACGGTTTGGATGTGTACGCAGTAAACGACATGGGTGACACGGTAAGCAGAGTGCGCTTACGGTGCAAACAGTAGGACTGACAAGGGAGTTGGAGGTGCGTCACACTAGTGCACTTGCCTAGTGCGATGCCCTGATCAAAGACGCCCTGTTACCCTCACAGCCCGCCGAACCGCCCTGGTGCACTAGTACGGAGGTCCCCCCGTGGAGCAGCCGGCCCCGCCGCCCTACCGCCGGATCGTCGACACGATCCGCCGCCGTATCGACACCGGCGAGCTGACGCCGGGCGACCGGGTGCCCTCGACCCGGCGGATCACCCAGGAGTGGGGGGTGGCGATGGCGACCGCCACCAAGGTGCTGACGACGCTGCGTCAGGAGGGCCTCGTACGGGCCGTACCGGGAGTGGGCACGGTCGTGGCCGAGCCGCAGCGGACCGCCCGCAGCGGGGCGGCGCGGGAGCGGCGGCCGCGCGAGACGGACAGCGGGCTGAGCCGCGAGAGCGTCGTACGGGCCGGGGTCAAGGTCGCCGATGCCGAGGGGCTGCGGGCGCTGTCGATGCGCCGGGTCGCCGCCGAGTTCGGGGTGTCCTCGATGGCGCTCTACCGTCATGTGGCGGGCAAGGACGAGCTGGTGCTGCTGATGGCGGACGCCGCGTTCCACGACATCGAGCTGCCCGAACCGGCGCCGGACGGCTGGCGCGAACGCATGGAGGCGGGCGCGCGGCTGCAATGGGAGCTCTACCGGCGTCACCCGTGGCTGGCGCAGTATCTGTCGCTCACCCGGCCGCAGCCGATGCCGCGGGCGATGGCGCTGATCGAGTGGACCATGGCGCGGGTCCGGGGCATGGACCCGGTCACGCTGATCCACATGGCGCTGACGCTGCTGGGCTACGTGCTGTCCACCGCCGCCGGGTTCGAGGACGATCTGGAGGCCGAGCAGGAGACCGGCATGGACCAGAACCAGTGGATGGCGACGATGGAGCCGGTGTTCGACGGCATCCTCGACTCGGGTTCCTATCCCATGTACGCGGGGCTCTCGGGAATCGAGGAGGACGTGGTCAACCTGGAGTCGCTCTTCGAGTTCGGGCTGGCCCGTCTGCTGGACGGTATGGAGACGCTCGTCGAGGGCCGGGCGGCCGGGGCCGCCGGCGCCGGCTGAGCTCCCCGACGGCGGCCCTCCCGCCCCCGGAACCCGCGCCATCCACCACCATGTCCTTCATGAACGGCACCGCTGACCACGACCCGCCCGCAGGCTCCGGCGCCCCCTCCGGTCTGCCGGGGCCGGTCGCCTTCCAGCTCGTGCTGCTGCGCCGGATGGCCGACCACCACCCCGGCCTGGTCGAGGACGCCCTGCGCACCCTGCGGGTCTCGCGCGCCGACCTGCGCGAGGCCAACCGCCGCTGGCAGGCACGGATGCACGTCCCGCGGGCGCGCGGCGGCGTCCAGCCGTATCGTGCGCTGCTCGGCACCCCCGAGTCCGTCACCGCCCGGCGGATCGGCGACCTCACCTGCGAGGCGCTGGTCTGGCCCGTTCCGCTCTGGCCTGATCTGCGGTTCGAGGTCCTCACCGGCACCAGGGGCGCCGTCTGGAACGCCTGGCTCGTCCGGGCACCCGGCGCCACCGGCCCTGACCTGCGGACGACCGAGGATCTGCGGCCCTGGTCCTGCACGGTCGACGAGGTCGCCCGCGCCTTCGCCCCGGCCCGTCCGATGGAGGGCAGCGCCCCCACCCGCTGGCGGCTGTCGTGCACCGCTCCCGGCCCCGACGGCACGCCCCAGGAGATCGTCCCCGAATTCACCTGGGGGCTGTACCAGCGGCTGACCGGCCCGGCCCCCGCCGCACCGGCAGATCGCTACGGCCTCACCCCTTTGCCCTAACCGCCCCCTCCCCGTCCCCCGAGCGGACCTTCCCAGCAGGCGGCCCGCCGTGCACGACCGGAGGATGACGCACGAGCGGTCCCTGCGAACAGGCCGCACGAGCGCTCCGTCCATACCGGCCAACGGGGAGGAATCACCCATGACCACCAGCCTCGCCCAATTGCGGCGGTGCTCGGCCGCCGTCGACATCGGAGCGGCCCGGACCAGGGTGTACGTGAAGAACCAGGGGCTGGTCGTCGATGAACCGACCGTCGCCGCCATCAACACCCGCACCGGGGCGCTGCTGGCCGTCGGCGCCCAGGCCGAGGTGATGGACGGCCGCACCCCCGACTACATCCGCGTGGTGCGGCCGGTCTCCGGCGGCACCGTCGTCGACATCGACATGGCCCAGCGGCTGTTGCGCACCCTGGTCGGCGAGCGGCTGCGCAAGACCTGGCGGCGCCGGCCGACGATGCGGGCCGCGGTCTGCCTCCCGTACGGCAGCGAGCCGCTGGCGCAGCGGGCGGCCGTGGAGACGCTCACGGGGCTGGGGGCACGGCGGGTGGAGCTGGTCGACACCCTGGTCGCCGCCGCGGTGGGATCCGGACTGCCGGTGGAACAGCCCGAGGCCACCATGATCGTGGTGTGCGGCGCGGGAACCACGCAGGTCGCGGTGCTCTCCCTCGGCTCGATCGTGGCCGCGGAGACCGTCCCGGTGGGCGGCAACGCCATCGACCACGCGGTGATCCAGCATCTGCGGCTGCATCACGAGCTGATGCTGGCGGGCCAGGCGGTACGGCCGCTCCAGTTGATTCTCTCCGGTGGCGACGGCCTCTCCCCCGGCTCCACCGAGGTGCACGGCAGGGACGTGGTCAGCGGGATGGCGCGCTCCGTCCACGTCGACACCGAGCGGGTACGGGACGCCATCACCACCCCGCTGACCGCGATCCTCGACGCCATCGGGGCCGTGCTGCGGCGCTGCCCGCCGGATCTGGTGGCCGACCTCGGGGAGCGCGGCATCGTGCTCGCGGGCGGCAGCGCGCTGATCCCCGGACTGGAGCCGATGATCCATCAGGCCACGACCATGCCGGTGCACACCGCGGACCGCCCCGACACCTGTGCCGTCATGGGGCTCGGCGCCATGATCGAGGGCAAGGTACAGCCCCTGCACCTCGATCCGATGGCTCCGTAACGGCCCCGGCCGGCCTCGTACCGCAGCGTGCCGAGCGCGCCACGGGCTCTGCGCGTGACGGGCTCGGGCGCTACAGGATCCGGGCGTTCCAGGCGACCACCGCGGGGCGGTCGTGCTCGCTCCCCAGGACGCCGACCGCGCCGGTCTCGAACGTGAACAGCCCGCCGGCCGAGGGCGGCAGCCCGAGCCGCCGGGCGGCCAGCACCCGCAGGAAGTGCGCATGCGCCACCAGCGCCACATCGCCCTCGTCGACGGCGAGCTGGGACGCGATCCGCGCCAGCACCCGGTCGGCGCGCGCCCCGACCTGCTCGGGTGACTCCCCGGGATGCCCCTCGGGCCCCTCGGTGGCGCCGTCGGAGAACAGATACCAGCCGGGCCTGCTGCGGTGGATCTCGGCGGTGGCGATGCCCTCGTAGCCGCCGTAGTCCCATTCGCGCAGGTCGGGGTCGATCTGCGGGCGGGCGAGGCCCGCCAGCTCGGCGGTGCGCAGCGCCCGTTCCATCGGGCTGGCGTACACCTGCCCGATCTTCCGGTCCGACAGCAGCGGCCGCAGTGCGCGGGCCTGCTCCTCACCCTTGGCGGTCAGCGGCAGGTCGGTCCAGCTGGTGTGCCTGCCGTCCCGACTCCACTCGGTCTCGCCGTGCCGGACCAGAAGGAGGTCGCTCACGAGCCCTGCGCCTGCTGCCCCTGTTCGGCCTGCGCCTGCTCGCCCTGCGCGGCCTCGGTGACCGAGGCGCGGACCTCGTCCATGTCCAGCGCGCGGGCCTGGCCGATGACGTCCTCCAGGGCCTCCTCGGGGAGCGCGCCCGGCTGGGCGAAGACCGCGATGTTCTCGCGGACGATCATCACGGTCGGGATGGACTGGATCTGGAGGGCCTGCGCCAGCTCGGGCTGCGCCTCCGTGTCGACCTTGGCGAAGACCAGGTCGTCGTGCGTCTCGGAAGACCGCTCGAAGACCGGGCCGAACTGCTTGCACGGACCGCACCACTCGGCCCAGAAGTCGATGAGAACGAAATCGTTGCCGGAGACGATTTCGTCGAAGTTTTCCTTGGTGAGCTCGATGGTGCTCATGCGTGTTTCCCTGCTTCCGGTCTGTCGACGATTGCCAGTCGGTCTCCGGCTGCGGTAACGGGCATCACCCATGACGTATTCCGCAGGCCGGACCGTCCCGCACCCCTGCCCACCGATCGCGTTCCTAGACATAGCGATTCACGTGGGAATCCCCACGCCGCCCGCCGGGCTCCCCCACCACGACGAGGGCACCCCCGCACCCCCTGGATACACGCCCTCCCCGGGCGCTTCGGGGAGCTTCGCGGATGCGGTCTCCCCGGAGCGCGCCATGCCACCCCTAGCTCTTCGCCTTGGCGTAGTCGGTCGCCATACCGCCCGCGAAGTCGTACAGGATGACCTGCTCGTCCCCCACGACCCAGGCATCGTGCCCGGGCGGACAGACGAAGACGTCGCCGGGGCCCACCTCGGACTCCGCGCCGTCGTTCATCCTGAGCCGCATCCGGCCCTGGACCATGAAGCAGTTGTGGTGGACCTCGCAGCTCGTGGTCCCGGCGATCGGCCCCACCGACTCCGTCCAGTGCCAGCCGGGCTCGAAGGTGGCCACGGCGAAGTCCAGCCCGGTGAGGTGCAGGGCTTCGAGGTGGCCCAGGGGAAAGTCGCGCCGTTCATCCGGCTTGTCGACCGTCTTGACTTCCATCATGAGGGCTTCCTCCATCCACCCCCCTGGGCCGTCCGTGCATACCCCCTGGTCCTTCCATGGTGCGCCGCACGAAAGCACCCGGCCACCGCGTCCCGCCCGGGGACACGCAGGATTCCACCGGCCCCACGGGATGCGTCCGGCCCCTGGTTCCCGGCGGGAAAGGGGAGCCCTTCCACGACCCCGAGGCGGACGGGCACCGCGGCCGCGAACGACTTCCCCGGGCGCCGCAAACGACTCCCGGGGCGCGCCGGGTACGACTCCCGGGGGCGCCCCGGCCGGGATGTCGCCGGAGAGGTGCCGTGGCACGCAGTCGCCTCCCCCGGCGGCTAGCATCGCGAAAGGACCGCCAAGAACGGAGCTTTCTTCTGTGCGTCATCTGCGCGTAGGCGTCGCCATCTTGACCATGGGAAACCGTCCCGCCGAACTCCAGGCGCTGCTGGACTCGGTCGCCAAGCAGGACCTCCCGCCGGCCCACATCGTGGTCATCGGAAACGGCTCCCCGCTCCCCCCGTTGCCGCACGGCGCGACGGGCGTCGAGCTGAGCGACAACCTGGGCGTCGCCGGCGGCCGGAATGTCGCCCTGGACGAGCTGCGCAAGCTCGGGGACATCGATCTGGTGGTCGATCTGGACGACGACGGCCTGCTGATCAGCCCGGACGTGTTCAGCCGGCTGGCACAACTGCACGCGAACGACCCGGAGTTGGGGATCGTGAGCTTCCGCATCGCCGACGAGCTGGGCCGCACCCAGCGCCGGCACGTCCCCCGCCTGCGGGTCGGCGACCCCGCGCGCGGCGGTCCGGTCACCACGTTCCTCGGCGGCGGGCACTCCCTGTCCGTCCCGATGCTGGACAGGATCGGCGGCTGGCCCGACGAGTTCTTCTACGCCCACGAGGAAACCGACCTGGCCTGGCGGGCCTTGGACGACGGCTGGCACATCCACTACGCGCCCGAGCTGGTGCTCCAGCACCCGTACACCTCGCCCACCCGGCACGCCGTCTTCCACCGCATGGTCGCCAGGAACCGCGTATGGCTGGCCAAGCGGCACCTCCCCGCGCTCCTGGTACCGCTCTACCTCGGCGTATGGGCCGTGCTGACGGCCGTCCGCAGTCGCTCGGCGGCGGGCATGCGCGCCTGGGCCGCAGGCTTCGCCGAAGGAGTACGCACCCCGTGCGGACGGCGGCGGCCGATGCGCTGGCGCACGGTGTGGCGGATGACGAGGCTGGGCCGCCCGCCGGTCATCTGAGAGCAGCCCTGACCCTTCTCGTCACAGACGGGACATCAGGTACGGGTCCGTCACCCCGCCGGGGCAGGCGAGCCGTTCGATGTCCCATCCGGCACGCCGGGCGCCGGCCTGATACGCGCTTTCGTAGAAGCCGAGCACGGCGGCACGAGGGTCGGCCGCGGTGCGGACCTCGTCGTACGGCAGCACCGCCAAGTGGCTGTCCCCGCGGGCGGCCCACTGTGCCGCGGCGGGTTCGAGCGGCTCCTCGGCCAGCCCCGCAGGCTCAGGAGCGGTGTAGGAGTAGAACGCGGGCGCGGTGAACGAGTCGTCGCCGAACCAGAAGCCGAAGCTGATGACCTCCCGGGAGTACGCCTCCCGGGTCACCGGGTCGACCTGACCGGGCTGGTCGATGTGCCGGTCGGAGAACCGGGTGTGGGCGATGTCGAAGGTGTGCCAGAAGTGGTGCACCGGGCTGACCTTCCCCGAGTAGCCCGCGGCGAAGTCCTCCAGCACCGACGCCACCTGGCTGAGAACCCGCCAGTAGCGGTGGGCGTGCCCGGCGTCGTAGGCGGCGTGTTCGGTGTCCTCGGCGAACGGCCGGGCGGCGTCGGGCAGATCGAACGGCCGCGGGACGGCGAGCTCCACCCGGACGCCCAGCGCGGCCAGCGACGCCATGACCGCCTCGTAGAAGGACGCCACGGAGTGGCCGACGAGCGGAAAGGAGACCGTCCGGCCGTCCCCCGTCGCGATGACCATCCGGTGGCCGACGAAGTCGAAGTCCATCGTGAAGAGCGGGTTGTTGTCGCACTGCCCCATCGGACGGGTGGTGATGCCGCGTCCGGTCAGATGGAACGGGACGTTCCACCAGTGGTTGCGCCGGGCACTGGCGGCGAGCCGGATCTTCCCCACGATCTGCGCAAAACGATGGAGTGTTTCTTTGGTGTCCCGCCATTCGGCGAACGGGATCGGCGGGAACAGCTCCATCGTCATCACCTGCCCTTCCCGCCCAACGCTCCTGACGGCCGGACGGGTCCTGGAAGACCAGATGACCACGCCCGGAGAGGTACGGCACGTCGTCGAACCCGAGAGGCGCAACGGCGTTCGCGCAGCGCACCGGCCGGAGAGGACCGCGCGGAGAGGGCCGGGCGGACCCGGCTGGTCGACGGTGACCGCCAACCCCCGTTCAGTGACGGAACGACGCCCCTGCCACCAGGCCGTACCCAGGACAGCGGCGCAGAGGATAAGCCTCAGCCGCCTCGATGGCACCTCGCCGGAGGCGACATCTCCCATCAAACTAGAACAATTCGACAACGCATCCCGGGCGGAGCAACATGAATTTGTGGGAGGTGCACAGATGATTGCGAACCTCAGGCGACGGCAGGGCCCCCGGTGGGGTGTATGCCGAGCAGACGGGCCTCTCCGCGATCAACGACCATGAGCCGAGATGAGCTCATGTTCTCCAGACCGCACGTGAATCACTGGCCGGCCTTGCAGATCGCCCTTCTCGGCGGTTTCGACCTCGTGGTCGGCGATGTGCCGGTGGTGGTCCCCGTCGGCTCGAAGCGACTCCTGGCGTTCATCGCGCTCAACGGCCGCACTGCTGCCCCTCGGTCCCTGGTCGCCGGAAGTCTTTGGCCCGAAGCATGTGAGCAGAGCGCGCACACGAACCTGCGGTCGGCGTTGTCACGCCTGCGCAGCATCGGCAGGAGAGCCCTGGAGGTCAGCCCCACCGACGTGCGCCTCGCGCGGGACGTCAGCGTCGATCTGCACCACGCGCGATCGCTGGCCCAGCGCATACTCGACCCCGGCGTCCCGGCCGAAGAGCTCCAGCTCAGTGCGGCGACCGTCGACCAGCTCTCCGGCAACCTGCTGCCCGGCTGGTACGACGACTGGGCATTGCAGGAGGCGGAACGCTGGCAGCAGCTTCGGCTCCACGCCCTGGAGTCACTGGCGGGAGCATTCATCGACACGAAGCAGTTCGCCGGGGCGGTGGCGGCCGCCCACGCGGCCGTACAGGCCAATCCGCTGCGGGAGAGCAGCCAGGCGTCACTGATCCGCGCCCACCTGGCGGAAGGCAACCCGTCCGAGGCGCTGGACGACTTCGAACGCTACGAGCACCGCCTCCGTGACGAGCTCGGACTTCGCCCCACACCGCGGCTGCGCCGCCTGATGGACGGGCTGCTGCGGCCGCACCCCGGCCGGTGACGGCGCCCCGGCGGCGCCGGGCTTCGAGGTACACAGCCCCCTCGCACCGGCGCACCGGCCCCCCCTCAGCCATTCGGCGCAACAACATGTTTGCATCGGTATGAGTCTATTTATTCTGATGTAGCGGCGGTGACCTGAAGGACGAGGTGATCCGTCGGCGCATTCGTTGATGTCCGGGACCCGTGAACGGGGGAGCATGGTGGAGCCAAGCGGGTCCTCGGACGAGACCGGCACGGACGGTGCCGACGAAGGCAAGAAGCCCGGACGGTCCGCCGCCGTCCGCGGGCTGCCGGCGGCGCCGAACGGGTCCTGGCCGCTGCTGTCGCGGATCGTGATCATGGCGGCCATCGGGTTGCTGACAATCGGTGTCACGCTCCACCTGCTTCTGCTGTTCCTGTTCGTCGCCCCGCCCAACGCCATCAGCAAGAAGTACGAGCGGCCGGTCAAGGGCTACGTCTATCCCGAGTTCGACCAGAACTGGCAGCTCTTCGCACCGAACCCGCTCCAGGACAACATCGCCGTGTACGCGCGCGCCCTGGTCGCGTTCCCCGACGGCGCCCGGCGCACGACGAACTGGCTGGCACTGACCGCCCAGGACATCCGCGCGATCAGGCACAATCCCGTGCCCAGTCACGCGCACCAGAACCTGCTGCGTCAGGCCTGGGACTTCTACAACAGGACACACGATGCCAAGGGGCGGGCGATGGGCCTGCGCGGCGAACTCGCCGAGGCCTTCGTACGCCGGATCGCGGCTCAGCGGCTGGGGCCGCGGATCGACGGCGGTCAGGTGGTCAAGGTGCAGATCTACGCGACGAACACCCCGATCATCCCGCCCAAGTGGAGCGACGACCGCGCGAGCACCGAGAAGACCTTCCAGATGCTCCCATGGTGGCCGGTCTCCAAGAAGGAGTTCCCGTGAGCGTCGAGAAGGACATGGCCCCAACGCCTTCCCCCTTCAAGGACATGGGCACCAGGCTCGACGCGGCGATCGCCAGGCTCCTGAACAAGATCACGAGTGCGGCACTCGCGCCGTACCAGGCCGCGATCATCCGGATCGGCTTCGCCCTGACCTTCGCGCTCTACCTCTTGCGCGAGTGGCCGCACCGGCTGGAGCTGTACGGCACCACCAACCCGTGGGGATTCGACCTGGCCCAGCGCCTCATCGCCTCGAACGACGCGTTCACGGTCCTGATGTGGTCGAACAACAGGCTGTGGTTCGAGCTGGTCTACCACGGGGTGATCGTTGCGAGTGTGCTGCTGCTCCTGGGGTGGCACACCCGCACGATGTCGATTCTGTTCATGGTCGGCGTGTTGTCCCTGATGAACCGCAGCGTCCTCCTGGGCGACGGCGGCGACACCCTCATCCACCTGATGGCGAGCTATCTGGTGCTCACGCGGTGCGGGCAGGTGTGGTCGCTGGACGCCCGACGGCGGGAGCGCAAGGGGACACCGCACCCGGACGGCTGCGACCGGGTGAGCGTGGCACTGTGGGCCCTCGCCGGCGCGGGCCTCGCCATCGCACAGATGACGGGATTCGCCAAAATCCCCAAGGGCTGGGTACTGATCCTCTGGGGACTGTGGTTGGTCCAGGCCCTGTGGTTCTGGGCGGGGCGACGTCGTTCCCCGGACGCGAGGGCGCTGTTGGATGTCGTCGCCAACCTCGTCCACAACGCGGCGATGCTGGTGATCGGCGCCCAGGTGTGTCTGCTCTATGCCACCGCCGGCTGGTACAAGATCCAGGGCGCCCGCTGGCAGGACGGCAGCGCCCTGCACTACCCACTCCATCTGGATTACTTCAGCCCGTGGACCGGTCTGTCCCAGGTACTCGACAGCCGCTCCATCGTCGTCACACTGATCACCTACGGCACCGTGGTCGCACAGGTCGCCTTTCCCTTCACCCTTCTCAACCGACGGGTGAAGAACGTCATGCTTGCGATCTTGATGACCGAACACGCGACCATCGCGGTGATCTGCGGCTTGCCGTTCTTCTCACTGGCGATGATCGTCTCCGACATGGTCTTTCTGCCGACGAACTTCCTGCGCTGGGGCGGGTCGAGGATTGCGGCCGCGCGCGACCGCCTCACCTCACGACTACCCGGGAGCAAGGGTCCGGACGACCGGAACGACAGCCGGAGCGTGCCCGTCTGACGCGCTGTGCGCCCTTACGCAGGCGATGCCCGGCACGCGCGGCCCCCTGGCGGAACGGCCCGTAGCGGGCACGAACCGCCAGAGGGATTGCGGGATGGTGCCCGCCCCTCAGCGTGAGCCGAGAGCTCTGCCGAGCGCGTGCCCTGCCTCGGGCGTTGTCGGCTCGGCCGCCTGTGCTGATGCCATGCGCTCAGCCGCCGGCTCCTGTGGTGCCACCCGTGGCACCGGTCGCGCCGGTCGCACCGGTCGCGCCAGTCGCACCAGTGGTGCCTCCTCCCGTGGTGGTGGCACCCGTGCTGGTTGAGGTGGCGCCGGTTGTGGTGGCGCCGGTGCTGGTGGTGGCGCCGGTGGTGGCGCCGGTGGTGGTGGTGGCGCCCGTGGTGGCGCCGGTTGTGGTCTGGGCACCGGTCGTCGTGCCGCCGGTGGTGGTCTGGGCACCGGTCGTCGTGGCGCCGGTGGTGGTCTGGGCGGCGGTCGTCGTGGTAGCGCCGGTGGTGGTGCTGGCGCCGGTGGTGGTGCTGGCGCCGGTGGTGACGGCGCCGGTTACGGTGGTGGCGCCGGTTACGGTGCGTCCGCCACCCCCGCCACCCCCGCCGCCTCCGCCGCCTCCGCCGCCCCTCTTGCACAGCGCCCTGACCGAGCCCGGAGCGACATCGATGACCTTGCCGGTGAACTTGCTGACGCACAGGACGTCTGCTGCTCCTGGCGCCGCTTGTGTCGCTTGGGTCGGAGCCTTCGCAGCCGCTGGTTCAGCGCCTGTCGCCCCTACCGCTCCCATCGCTCCGACGAGCGCCGCCGCTGCGAAAGACGCGCCGACCACATGGGTAAAGCGCTTCCGGATGATCGTCATCACTGCGCCTCCTCTTCCTCTCTAGAGCCCATAGATGAATCCAGAGTGGGAGCGCGGCCATGACCGCAGCGTTGAGCCGGCGTGACCCTCGCGTGACGCCGTTCGGTGTGCGTGGCGAGGGCCAACCGAACAGACCAGCACATTCCTCGACTTCGTCAAGGGCGAGCGGCGGTACTCCCTGTGGGGCATCTTCTCGGCCCCCGGCACGGCGCAATGTGCGCGATGCCCTGGCCCGAAGTCAGGCTCGACACCGCCGAGTCCACGTCGTCCGTCGTGCCCCACGAGGTGGCCTACGGCGTGCGCCAGGAGCGGGCCGGGAAGGCCTGCGGAGCGAGAAGAACCGGAACAACCAGTTCCAAACGGATGAACGGGGGCCGCCGCGCTGACGCGGTGACCCCCGTTCTCACGCTTCCCCAGGTAGAAAGAACCTTCGCCCTGGGTGCTGCGGTGGGGCGGGTGGGACTCGAACCCACGGCCGACGGATTATGAGTCCGCTGCTCTAACCGGCTGAGCTACCGCCCCCCACGGCGCGTCGCGCACATTTGTGCGCGCCGTCTGCCGCAGCATAGCCGCTCATACGATCTGTTGCCCGTGAGGGCCGCCGCCGTGCGACCACGCACGTCCAAGAGGACTTCGATCACCGGGCGTTCGGTTCCACGGCACAAGAAAAAGGACCCCTTCCGGGGTCCTCTTCCCTCTGCTCCCCCGACTGGACTCGAACCAGTAACCCTCCGGTTAACAGCCGAATGCTCTGCCAATTGAGCTACAGGGGACCGCGCTCCCCCGACTGGACTCGAACCAGTAACCTGCCGGTTAACAGCCGGCTGCTCTGCCAATTGAGCTACAGGGGATTGCTCTGTGTGCCTCGAATGCACCGCAGTCCGGTCTTCCGGACGGCGCGCGCTCGCTGCGACACATACATTAGCGCAAGCAGGGGGGTGCTCCGCCAATCGGTATCGCCTCAGGTCACCTCGGGTGATCTCAGGCCCCGGAGGGTAGGCGCGCGGCACAGCCCGGCACTCCGGTCCGTACCGGTACCGGACGGGTCCGACGAGAGGAAAGGTGGAGCAATGCGCTACCGGCTCACGTTCATCGCGGGACTGGCCACGGGGTATGTGCTCGGCGCACAGGCCGGCCGGGAACGGTACGAGCAGCTCCGCAAGGCCGCCCAGCGGATCAGCCGGAACCCGGCGGTGCGGAACACCGCGGAGTCCGCCGCGCTGACCGGGCGCGAGGCGGCGTCGAAGGCGTTCGGGACGGTGTCGGCGAAGGTCGGCGACCGGCTGCCCGACTCCGTCAGCAGCCGGGTGCGCTCGCTGCGCGCGCAGCGTTCCCCCGATGAGGACGACTGGGGCACCAGCAACACCTGAGCCGCAGCCCCGGGGGCAAACCCTGACGCTGCCCCTATGCGTCGTATGGGGCATCATCTGAGTCCATGGGGATAGTCGCCGGATTGGACAGTTCGTCCGAGAGCACACGGATCGTCGTCTGCGATGCGGACACGGGCGCCGTCATCAGGCACGGGTACGCGCCGCACCCCGTCGAGAAGGGGCCCGACGTCGACCCGCAGGCATGGCTGATGTCACTCGGCGAGGCGGCGGGAGGCGGGCTGCTCGAAGGGGTGCAGGCGATCGGCGTCTCCGCGCAGCCGCACGGCCTGGTCCCGCTGGACGTCGAGGGCAACCTCGTACGGCCGGCGCTGGTGGGCAATGACCGGCGGGCACAGTCCGCGGCCGCGGATCTGATCGACTCGCTGGGCGGGCGTACCGCGTGGGCGCAGGCCGTCGGCGCGGTGCCGCAGGCGACGCATGCGGTGACGAAGATGCGCTGGCTGGCACGTACGGAGCCGGCGCATGCGGCCCGTATCGCGGAGATCATGCAGCCGCACGACTGGCTGGCGTGGCAGCTGCTGGGGCGGCCCGCGCGGCGTACGACGGACCGCGGCGGGGCCTCGGCGACGGGCTTCTGGTCGGCGGCGACCGAGTCGTACCGGCCGGATCTGGTGGAGCTGGCGCTGGGCCATCAGGTGCGGCTGGCGGAGGTGCTGAGCCCCTCCGGGACGGCCGGGTTCACCCCGGAGGGGCTGCTGATCTCCGCCGGTACGGGCGAGATGATGGCGGCCGCCTTCGGGCTCGGCGTCGGGCTGGGTGACGCCGTGGTGTCGCTGGGCGCCTCGGGGTCGGTGTTCAGCATCCACCATGAGGCGCTGGCGGACCCGACCGGCACGATCACCTCGTTCGCGGACGCGACCGGCCGGCATCTGCCGGTGGTGCACACCAGCAACGCGGTGCGGGTGCTGCGCGGTGCGGCGGAGATGCTGGGGACGGATCTGGAAGGCCTGTCCGAGCTGGCGCTCCAGTCCTCGCCCGGTGCGTACGGCATGGTGCTGCTGCCGTATCTGGAGGGCGAGCGGACCCCGCATCTGCCGCACACCGCCGGGTCGTTGCACGGGATGCGGCGGGAGAGCATGAAGCCGGAGCACATGGCGCGGGCGGCCGTGGAGGGCATGCTCTGCGGGCTGGCGGACGCGCTGGACGTGCTGCGCGGGCGGGGCGTGGCGGTGCGCCGGGTGTTCCTGCTGGGCGCGGCGGCGGAGCTGGGCGCCGTGCAGGCGGTGGCGCCGGGGCTGTTCGGGGTACCGGTCGTGGTGCCGCAGCCGGCCGAGTACGCGGCGCTGGGCGCGGCGCGGCAGGCCGCTTGGGCGTGGGGGGTGGCGCACGGCACGCTCGCCCCGGCCCCCGGCGCGGAGCCCCGGCCGGGCGGCCAGGCCGCCTGGGTCGATCCGCCGCAGTGGCCGGCCGCCGCGAGCCAGGTGTTCGAGCCGGGCGAGGAGCTGCCGGTCGGCCAGGCCGTGCGCCAGCAGTACACGACGGTGCGCGACGAGACCCACCCCGGGGCGTTCCACCAGGAGGGGTGACGTACCGGGCCGGGAAGGGTGACGTACTGGACCAGGAAGGGTGACGTACCGGGCCGCGCGGGGCCGGGGTCCCGGCGGCCTCAGTCGAGGTAGCCGCGGAGCTGGTCGGCGAAGGCGTGGTCGCGGAGTTTGTTGAGGGTCTTGGACTCGATCTGCCGTATCCGCTCACGGGTGACGCCGAAGATCCGGCCGATCTCCTCCAGGGTGCGGGGGCGTCCGTCGGCGAGGCCGTAGCGGAGCTGGACGACCTTGCGTTCGCGTTCGCCGAGGGTCGAGAGGACCGCGTCGAGGTGCTCGCGGAGCAGCAGGAACGCGGCGGATTCGACGGGTGAGGCGGCGTCGCCGTCCTCGATGAGGTCGCCGAGGGCGACGTCCTCCTCCTCGCCGACGGGGGCGTGCAGCGAGACCGGCTCCTGGGCCAGCCGCAGCACCTCGCTGACGCGTTCCTCGGTCAGGTCGAGGTGGGCGGCGACCTCCTCGGGGGTCGGTTCGCAGCCGCGTTCCTGGAGCATCCGTCGCTGGACCCGCACCACGCGGTTGATCAGCTCGACGACATGGACCGGGACGCGGATGGTCCGGGCCTGGTCGGCCAGCGCGCGGGACATCGCCTGGCGGATCCACCAGGTGGCATAGGTGGAGAACTTGTAGCCGCGGGCGTAGTCGAACTTCTCGACAGCCCGGATCAGTCCGAGGTTTCCCTCCTGGACGAGGTCGAGCATGGTCAGCCCGCGGCCGACATAGCGCTTGGCGACGGAGACCACCAGGCGCAGGTTGGCCTCGATCAGACGGCGCTTGGCCATCCGGCCCAGCACCACCAACTTGTCGAGATCGAAGGCGAGTTGAGAGGAGAGGTCGGGCGTGTTGGTGAGCTTCGCCTCGGCGAAGAGACCGGCCTCGACGCGGCGGGCGAGCTCGACTTCCTCGGCGGCGGTGAGCAGCGGAATCCGGCCGATCTCGCGGAGGTACTGGCGGAAGAGATCGGAGGACGGGCTGCCCGTCTCGGGGCGCGGCACCCGCTCCGGGATGATCTCCTCGATGGCCATCTCCACGGCGGGCGGCTCGGCCTGCTGCGGCACGGTGAGCGGCTCGGGGACCGGCTCCGCGTCCGGGGCCGGGAGCGGTTCCGCGGCCGGTTCTGCGGCGGCCGGTGCGTCGGCGAGGGTCTGGGTCTGCACGGGGGCGACCTCCAGGGTGATCGCTGCTGAGGCGGCAGAAAGGTCGGGCACGGATGCGGCCGAGCCGCTGTCCGTCCCGTACGTCGAGAGCGGGTCCGCGGGGGCTTCCGGCACGGTGCGGCCGGGCCCGCCCCGCTCCGAGGACTCAGGCACCGCTCCTCAGTGTGGAGTACGACACACTCCCGCCACGAGGGGCGTGCGAGCACTTTTTGAGTCCGGTCCGTGACCGGACGGCTACCGCGGGGAGTGCCCGAGGGTGTGAGAGCGCCCTACAGGGCGGCGTAACCGCGTTCGCGCAGGGACTGGCCGTACTGCTGGAGGACCCAGAGTTCGTTCTGTACGGCGGTGAGGTGCTCGGGGTCGGCGCGGGGGCCGAGGCGCTGGAGGGTGCCGCGGATTTCGGTGACGCGGTGGTTGACGGCGGCGAGGCGGACGGCGACCAACTGGACGCCGGCATAGGCCTCGTCGGGGTCGCGGCGGGTGTGCAGGGGTTCGACGGCGAGTTCGGTGACCATGGCACGGACGGTGTCGTCGGGGGCCGCCTCCCGCACCCGGGGGACGTACGCACTGTCGTGGGCGCCGGCCGCGGTGCCGCCCGCGTCCTCGATGCACTGGCGGACCACGGCGTAGGGCGGGGCGGTGAACTCGTCGGCCCCGTAGGCGTCGAAGGCCGGGGAGACCAGGTCGGGGCGCTGCAACGCGAGCTTGAGGAGCTCTCGCTCGACGCGGTGGGCGGGGCTGCGGAGGTTGAGCGCCGGGCCGCGCGGGCCGGGCGCGGGGCGGGCCTGCTCGGCGGCCTGGGGCCGGCCGCGGTGCTGCTGACGGCCCTGGTCGGGGCCGCCCTCGCGGCCGCGCTCGCGGGCCCAGCGGGCGAGCTGGCTGACCCGGCGGACGACGAACTGGGTGTCCAGGATGCCGAGCATGCCGGCCAGCTGGACGGCGGATTCGTGCTGGATGGAGCTGTTCTTGATGTTCGCGACGATGGGGGCGGCCTCGTCGAGGGCGGCGGCGCGGCCGACGGTGGTGTCGAGGTTGTGCCGGGAGACGAGATGGCGCAGCGCGAACTCGAAGAGCGGGGTGCGGGCCTCGACGAGATCGGCGACGGCCGCATCGCCCTTGGCGAGCCGCAGATCGCAGGGGTCCATACCGCCGGGGGTGATGGCGATGGAGGTCTCGGCGGCGAACTTCTGGTCGTCCTCGAAGGCACGCAGCGCCGCCTTCTGGCCTGCGGCGTCGCCGTCGAAGGTGAAGACGACCTCGGATCCTGCGTTGTCCATCAGCAGCCGGCGGAGGATCTTGATGTGGCCCTCGCCGAAGGACGTACCGCAGGTGGCGATGGCGGTGGTGACCCCGGCGAGATGGCAGGCCATGACGTCCGTGTAGCCCTCGACGACGACCGCGCGGTTGGTCTTGGCGATCTCCTTCTTGGCGAGGTCGATGCCGTAGAGGACCTGGGACTTGCGGTAGAGGGGTGTCTCGGGGGTGTTGAGGTACTTGGGGCCGTTGTCGTCGTCGCGGAGCTTGCGGGCGCCGAAGCCGACGACCTCGCCGGCGATATCGCGGATCGGCCACATCAGGCGGCCACGGAAGCGGTCGATGGGACCGCGGCGGCCCTCCTGGGAGAGGCCGGAGAGGACCAGCTCCTGGTCGCTGAAGCCGCGGCCGCGCAGAAAGCGGGTGAGGTGGTCCCAGCCGGCCGGGCTGTAGCCGACGCCGAAGTGCTGGGCGGCGGCCTGGTCGAAGCCGCGCTCGGCGAGGAATTTGCGGGCGATCTCGGCCTCGGGGCCGTCCAGCTGCTCGATGTAGAACTGCGCCGCGGCCTTGTGGGCCTCCACCAGGCGGGTGCGCTCGCCCTGCTGGCGGCCGGGGGTGTAGCCGCCCTCCTCGTAGCGCAGGGTGATACCGGCCTGGGAGGCGAGCCGCTCGATGGTCTCGGCGAAGGAGAGGTGGTCGAGCTTCATGATGAAGTCGACGGTGTCGCCGCCCTCCTGGCAGCCGAAGCAGTGGTACAGGCCCTTGGCCGGGCTGACGTGGAAGGACGGGGACTTCTCGTCGTGGAACGGGCACAGGCCCTTGAGGTTGCCACCGCCGGCGTTGCGGAGCTGGAGGTACTCGGACACGACGGCGTCGATCGGGACCGCGTCCCGCACCGCCTTCACATCGTCATCGTTGATCCTGCCTGCCACGCGTGAATTCTACGGCCGGGGTCGGACACCCCTGGCCACCGGCAGCCGCCGACGGGCCCGGCCCGTTCGGGCGGGCGAGGGGATTCGTGTCCGGGCACCCGAGCGGGCGGCGGTGGCGAAGCCCGTCGGCGCGGGCGAGGCGGCGCCGACGGCAGACGAAGCCACCCGACGCCGCTCCCCTCACCCCAGTAGTTCCAGGAACCGCTCCAGCCCCACGTTGCCCCCCGAGATGATCACGCCGATGCGGGGCGGGTGGGGGTCGCGCCCGGGCCGGCCGGGCACGGGGGGAAGATCGACGCGGCCGTTGAGCAGGGCTGCGAGGGCGCTGGCGCCGCTGGGCTCGGTGACGATCTTGAGGCGTTCGAAGGCCAGCTTCATGGCCGCGCGGATCTCGTCGTCGCTGACCAGGACGACGGAGTCGAGGAGGCGGCGGTTGACGGAGAAGGTCAGCTCGCCGGGGGTGTCGATGGCCTGGCCGTCGGCGATGGTGCGCGGGACGGGGATGGTGACGGGGTGGCCGGCGGCCAGTGAGCGCAGGGTGTCGTCGCCCGCCGCCGGCTCCACGCCGATCATGCGGATGCCGGGGACCAGCGCGGTGGCGGCGGTGGCCGAGCCGGCCATCAGCCCGCCGCCGCCGACCGGTGTCAGCAGCGCGTCGAGCGGGCCGGTCTCCTCGATCAGCTCCAGGGCCGCGGTGCCCTGACCGGCGATGATGTGCGGATGCTCGTAGGGCGGGATCAAGGTGAGGCCGCGCTCCTCGGCGAGCTGCCGGCCAAGGGCGGCGCGGTCGCCGGTGTAGCGGTCGTAGCGGACGATCTCGGCGCCGTATCCGGCGGTGGCGTCCGTCTTGGACTTCGGGGCGTCCTCGGGCATCACGATGACGGCGTGGCTGCCCAGCTCCCGGGCGGCCAGGGCAACGGCCTGGGCGTGGTTGCCGGAGGAGTACGCGGCGACCCCGCGTGCGAGCTGTTCCGGGGAGAGCCGGGAGACCGCGTTGTAGGCGCCGCGGAACTTGAAGGCGCCGGCCCGCTGGAAGTTCTCGCACTTGAGGTGGACTTCGGCGCCGGCCAGTGCGTCGAGGGTGCGGGAGCGCAGCACGGGCGTGCGGTGTGCCACGCCCGTCAGCCGCCGGGCGGCGTCCCGGACGTCGTCGAGCGTGACGACCGGGACGTCGGTGTTGCCGGGGCCGGTGGGCCCGGTGGGGTTCTGCGTCATACGCGCACGCTACGGGAGCAGTGAGGTCAGCGGAACCTCCGGATCGGCCAGCTCGCCGGGCTCCAACCGCACCCCGCCGCGGATGAGTTGCTGGATGGTTTCGGCGACGTCCCAGACGTTGACGTTCATCCCCGCGAGCAGCCGTCCGTCCTCGCCGAGCCAGAACGCGATGAACTCCCGCTTGGCGACGTCACCGCGGCAGACGACCTGCGCGTAGGAGCCGGGCGGGGCGTAGCCGGAGTACTCCATGCCGACGTCGTACTGGTCGGAGAAGAAGTACGGGACGCGGTCGTAGCTGATGTCCTGGCCGAGCATGGCGCGCGCGGCGGCCGGGCCCCCGTTGAGGGCGTTGGCCCAGTGTTCGACGCGCAGCCGGGTATCCAGGAGCGGGTGGTCGGCGGCGGCCACGTCGCCGGCGGCGTAGATGTACGGGTCGGAGGTGCGCAGCGCCGCGTCGACGGCCACCCCGCCGCCGGCCTCCGGGTCGGCGAGGTCGAGTCCGGCCTGTTCGGCGAGTGCGGTGCGCGGGGCGGCGCCGATCGCGGCGAGCACGTCGTGGGCAGGGTGCTCCTCGCCGTCGTCGGTGCGCACGGCGAGCACCATGCCGTCCTGTCCGACGATCTCGGTGAAGCGGGCGCCGAAGTGGAAGCGCACGCCGTGTTCGCGGTGCAGATCGGTGAACAGGCCGCCGAGTTCGGGCCCCAGGATGCCGTGCAGCGGCGTCGGGGCGGCCTCGACGACGGTGACCTCGGCGCCGTAGGAGCGGGCCGCGGCGGCGACCTCCAGGCCGATCCAGCCGGCGCCGGCGATCACCAAATGCCCGTTGTCGCGGCCGAGGGAGGCCAGGACGCCGCGCAGCCGTTCGGCGTGGGCGAGGCGGCGCAGGTGGTGCACGCCGGCCAGGCCGGTGCCGGGGATGTCCAGGCGGCGCGGCTCGGCGCCGGTGGCCAGCAGCAGCTTGTCGTAGGCGATCAGGGTGCCGTCGCCGAGGCGGACGGTCTTCGCCTCGGGGTCGAGGCGGACGGCGGGCTGGCCCAGGTGCAGTTCGATCTGTGCCTGGGCGTACCAGGCGGGTTCATGGACGAAAACGCTGTCGCGCTCTTCCTTGCCGAGCAGGAACCCCTTGGAGAGCGGGGGGCGCTCGTACGGGTGGTCGCGCTCGTCACAGATGAGGATCACCCGGCCGGTGAACCCTTCCGCGCGGAGAGTCTCCGCGGCCTTTGCGCCGGCCAGGCCACCCCCGACGATGACGAACGTCTGGTGTGCGTCGACCACTTGCTTCCTCCTCGTTGCGGTGCCGTACGTCCGCGTCCGTAAACGCCCCCCGGTGTACCCCCGGTCTGCCTTCCCCGGATTGATGCCTTCGGTGCCGTCGGGGTTCCCGTGCGCTGCTGAACGGGTGTCCCGTGCGCGGTGGTCAGGGTTCTCTGTTCACTGATGTCAGGGTGCCCCGTTCGAAAACGGTCGGGTTCGAGCGTCCCGCACGGAGCGTGAGGGGGGAAGAGGGGCTTCCCCCCTAGGGTCACCTTCTGTTGGCCTTGGTGTGACCAGGCTTTCGGGTGAGACGGGCGTGCAGAGAGCGCGCCGAGATGTCGGTCAGGGCCGCGATCTGGTCGATGACGGCACGCATCCGTGCGGTGTCGTCGGGGGCCGCGTCGAACAGTGAACGGAACTGCGGATCAAGGCCGTCGGGGGCGCGGGCGAGCAGCGCCTCGGCCAGTTCGGCGATGACCACACGCTGGTCGGCACGGAGCGCTTCCTGGTCGGGGCGCTGCATGACGTACCGGTCGGCGACGGCTTTCAAAACGGCGCATTCCAGCCGCGTTTCGGCCGGAACCACCAGCTCCGCCCCGTAGCGCGTGAGCCGCCCGCTCCCCCACCGGGCCCGGGTCGCGGCCTCGGCGGCGAGACAGAAGCGGCCGATCAGCTGACTGGTGGCGTCCTTCAGGCGGGCCTGGGCGAGCGCGGAGCCGTCGTAGCCGTGCGGCCACCACTCCTGTTCCAGCAGGCGGTCCAGCGCCGCGGTGAGTTCCCCCTCCTCGGCGCCCGGCGCATAGCGCGCACCGGCGACCGCGAAGATCTCGGCGCGCTCGGCGTCGGCGAGCAGGAGGTTGGGGTCGAGGTGTCCGGCGTGCAGCCCGTCCTCGACGTCGTGCACCGAGTACGCCACATCGTCGGACCAGTCCATGACCTGCGCCTCGAAGCTCTGCGCCCCGTCGGGCGTGTCCTGCCGGAACCAGTCGAAGACCGGCAGGTCGTCCTCGTAGACCCCGAATTTCGGGGACCCGGGGTCGGTGGGGTGGGCGCCGCGCGGCCAGGGGTACTTGGTGGCCGCGTCGAGGGCGGCGCGGCTGAGGTTCAGGCCGACGCTGACGGTCGAGCCGTCCGGTGCGGGCACGAACCGCTTGGGCTCCAGACGGGCCAGCAGCCGCAGCGACTGGGCGTTGCCCTCGAAGCCGCCGCAGGGCGCGGCGACTTCGTTGAGTGTCTGCTCGCCGTTGTGCCCGAAGGGCGGGTGGCCGAGATCGTGCGCCAGACAGGCGGTCTCGACCAGGTCCGGGTCACAGCCGAGGGCGGCGCCGAGCTCCCGGCCGACCTGGGCGCACTCCAGGGAGTGGGTCAGCCGGGTGCGCGGGCTGGCGTCCCAGGCGGGGGTGTGCGCGCCCGGGGTGACGACCTGGGTCTTGCCCGCCAGCCGGCGCAGCGCGGCGGAGTGCAGCACCCGGGCGCGGTCGCGCTGGAAGGCGGTGCGTCCGGGCCGTTTGTCGGGCTCGGGGACCCAGCGTTCGGCGTCGGCCGTGGTGTAGCCGGAGATGGTCGGTGGTGTGCCCGTCATACAGCGACGGTAGCCGCCCTGGCGCTCTCGGGGTCGGATCCGGTACGCGCAAGGGGCGCCTGGTCGCACGCCAGGAGCGCCTGGTCGTAGCGGTGCAGTACGAGACGGGCCAGTGCGGGGTGGTCGCCCAGGGGCGCGGCGGCGGGGCCGGGGGCGGCGGCCGCGCACTGGGCGGCGAAGCGTCCGGGGGCGGTGAAGCAGCCGGCGACGGCGATCCGGTCGTGGCCGCGGGCGGTCAGCGCGCGGACCGCGTCGGCGACGGTGGGGGCGGCGGCGGACGCGTACGCGGGGACCACAGGGGTGCCGCCGAGCCGGGCCGAGAGCAGGTGTGCGGTGCGCTCGGTGTCCTGGGCCGAGCGCGGGGCCCGGGAGCCGGCGGCGGCCAGGACCACGGCGGTGCGCGGGGAGCGGTCCCCGGGGAATCCGGCCTCCAGGAGACGGCCGTGCAGTGCCTCCGCGAGGAGGGTGTGCGGCCCGAGGGGCTCGGCTATGCGGCCGGTCAGCTGGGGTGCGGCCGCCAGTGCGGCGGGCAGGTCGTGGGTGACGTGGTGGCCACGGCCGAAGAGCAGCGGGACGAGGACGGCCGCACCGTGCAGCTCCGCGAGGGTGTCGGCGAGCAGCGGCCGGTTCAGCTCGATGTGCCCGAGCCGTATGGGCAGACCGGGGCGCAGCGCACGGACCCGGTCGAGCAGCGCACGGACGGTGGGCAGGGCACGGGGGTCGCGGCTGCCGTGTGCCACGGCGACGAGGGTGGGGGCCGGGGGTGCCGGGTGGCGGAAGCCGCGCAGCCGGACCCGGCGGAGCTGGGTGCTGAGCTGTGCGCTGATCTCGGCGGCGAGGTCTTCCTTGCCGAGGGGGGCGGAGGACGCGGAGGTCGGGTGCGGTAGCGGCGCCGTCATGGCGTGAGCGTGGCAGCCGGGCGTTGCGGTGCCGTTTCCCCGCGGCGAACTTCGTGTTCCCTCCGCCTCGCACCGGCGGTCGGCACGGGGGAAGGACGGGCGGAGAGGGAAGGGCGGACGGCAGGGCAGGAGGGGCGGCAGGGCAGGAGGGGCGGCAGGGGTGAAACTCTCGCCCCTGCCGGCCGCTCCCGGCCAAGACACGCCCTACGCCTGGTGCGCGTCCACTTCCTTCAGGTACTCCGCGCGGGTCGCCTCGTCGAGGAAGGAGGCGCGGAAGGAGTTGCGGGCGAGGGTGCGCAGGGTCTCCCCGTCGAGGCCGAGGGCGTCGCGTACGGCGGTGAAGTTGTCGTCCGCGTAGCCGCCGAAGTAGGCGGGGTCGTCGGAGTTGACGGTCACCAGCAGCCCGGCGTCCAGCATCGCGGGCAGCGGGTGGTCGGCGAGGTCGTCGATGACCCGCAGCCGGACGTTGGACAGCGGGCAGACGGTGAGCGGCACCTGGTCGGCCACCAGGCGGGCCACCAGCCGCTCGTCCTCCAGGGACCGCACACCGTGGTCGATCCGGTCCACGCCGAGGACGTCCAAGGCCTCCCACACATACGCCGGGGGCCCCTCCTCCCCCGCGTGCGCCACGCACTTGAGCCCGGCCTCCCGCGCCAGCGCGAAGACCTCCTTGAACTTCGACGGCGGGTGGCCGACCTCGGCCGAGTCCAGGCCGACGGCGGTGATCCGGTCGAAGTAGGGGCGGGCCGCCTCGAAGGTCGCGAGGGCGGACTCGGCGCTCTCGTCGCGCAGGAAGCACATGATCAGGCGGGTGCTGATGCCGTAGGTCTCCCGGGCGCTGTCCAGCGCGCGGGCCAGGCCGTTGATGACCGTGCCGATCGGGACACCGCGCGCGGTGTGCGCCTGCGGGTCGAAGAAGATCTCGGCGTGCCGTACGCCCTGCTTCTCGGCGCGGGCGAGGTAGGCGTGGGCGAGGTCGGCGAAGTCGTCCTCGGTGCGCAGCACGGCCATCAGCGCGTAGTAGAGGTTCAGGAAGGACTGGAGATCGTCGAAGGAGTAGGCACGGCGCAGCTCGTCCTCGGTGGAGTAGGGCAGCGTGACGCCGTTGCGCTCGGCGAGCGCGAAGGCCAGCTCGGGCTCCAGGGTGCCCTCGATGTGCAGATGCAGCTCCGCCTTGGGCAGCGGCGCGGGGGCGGTTGCGGCGGAGGGGGAGGACGGGGAGGAAGCCACGCGGGTCACACCTGTTCTGCGGTACGGGAAGGGGCCTCGGCCAAGGCGCCCGCCAGGGATGCGGGACGGCCCTTGGAGAGGAGTCGTCCAGGTTAACCGGGGTACGGTCCGCTGCCGCGGCGGCGCTCGGGCGGGCCGGTCACCGGTCTCGTTCCCCCGGCGTCCGTCGCCCCTCGGCCCGTCCCCCGCGGCCGTTCCACCCCCGCCGTTCCCCCACCGCCGTTCAGCCGGCCGCCGCCCTCGATGCCGGCCAGTCGCCGCCCTCGATGGGGGTGCCGGTGGCGCGCAGCCGGGCGGCGAGGGGTGCGGCCGCCAGGTAGACCCAGGCCCGTACGGTCCTGCCGTCCGCGCACACGGCCTCGGTGGGCACCCGCTCGTAGAGGTTCTCCGGGTCGCCGGGGGCGTAGTCCTCCAGCCGGTCCAGCGTGGCGCACACCTCGTCGTAGTCGGTGTCGCGGGGCCGGACGAGGGCGCCGTGCACCACCGCCTCGGCGGGTCCGGCGGTGGCGTAGGGATAGCCGGGGCCGTCGAACAGCAGCGCGCCGCCGATGCGGGCCGGTTCCTCGGCCGCGGTCCGTCCGCGCAGGGCCCAGGCGTGGTTGGCCTCGCCGGGGCGCAGCGTTCCGTAGACGAAGAACGGCAGCCGCTCGGGCTCGCTGGTCATGGCGGTGCTTCCTCTCCGGGACAGGGTGTTCCCGCTGCCACGATGCCAGGCCGCCGGTGCAACCATCACGGCGCGGTGGGCGTCGCTGCCTGCGAGATCGATCACGGTGGGTGTGATCGGGGACGGGGGCACGGGATGCGGGCACTGGGGCCGGGGCTGGGGCGGCGTATACGGAGCGGGGCACGCCGGCTGCGGCTGCCGCGGACCCGGCGTGGCCGCCGCCGCGCCTATCAGGTCGTCGTGGCGCTGACGGTGCTGGCGCTGGCGCCCGCGACCTGGCTGAACGCGACCGCGGGCCCGCGGGTGCGCAGTGTCGCGGACGTGCCCGCCGCGCCCGTCGCCATCGTCTTCGGCGCGGGCCTGTGGAACGGCGCGCCGTCGCCGTACCTCGCCCACCGGCTGGACGCGGCCGCCGCGCTGTACGACCGGGGCACGGTCCGCGCGGTCCTGGTCACCGGCGACAACAGCCGGCACGACTACGACGAGCCGGACGCGATGCGCGCCTACCTGCTGCGGCACGGCGTCCCGGCCCGCAGGATCGTCAGCGACTATGCGGGCTTCGACACCTGGGACTCCTGTAGCCGGGCGCACCGGATCTTCGGTGTGGACCGGGCGGTGCTGGTCAGCCAGGGCTTCCACATCCGGCGCGCACTGGCGCTGTGCACGGCGGCCGGCGTCGACGCGTACGGCGTCGGGGTCGCCGCGAAGCACGATGTGACCTGGGCGTACGGCGGTGTCCGGGAGATCTTCGCGGCCGGGAAGGCGGCGGCGGACGCACTGCTGCGGCCCGATCCGCACTTCCTCGGCCCGCACGAGAAGGGGGTCACGGAGGCGCTCCGCCAGGGGGCGGAGGCGCGCCGCCAGGGGGCGCCTCCGCCGCCCCGTCGATCACGCCTGTGACGCGCGGGTGTAGAGGTCGAGCACCTTCGCCCCGAAGTACGGGCTGTAGGAGATGCGGTCGCTGTCCGGGCCCTTGGGGCCGCCGCCGTTGAGGCCGCCGATCAGCCCGATGACCCGGCCGGTCCCCTTCTCCTCGTCGAAGTCGGTCAGCCAGGGGCTGCCGGAGGTGCCGCCGTAGAACCCGCCGCACTCCATGCGAAGTTCATGGGTGCCGGTCAGCCGGCTGGTGCGGGTGGCGCAGCGTACGGCGCGGTCCTCGGGGTCGTGGCGGACGTTCGGATAGCCGACGACGGTGACGTCGTTGGTGTAACCGGGCGTCGCGGTAAGGGTGTTGCCGCCGGTGATCTCCTCGAGGGGACGGCCGTCCTCGTCGGGGGCGACGGTGGCGAAGGCGAAGTCCAGGTCCGCCGCGGCGCCCGTGGTGCCACGGCCGGGGTAGGCGAAGGTGTCGTCGATCGCCCAGACCCCGTACGGCTGGGTGGTCTCGCCGGAACGATACTGCGGGACAAATGCCGCCCTGGTTCCCGGATTGCAGTGCCCGGCGGTGAGGATCAGATTGCCGTGCGGGCTGTGCACCACGCTGGCGGTGCAGTGGTGCGCCTTGGTGTCCCCGTCGACGGAGAACAGCACGCCGACGGACGGGATGCCGCCGAAGTGCCGTGCGGTGGCGTCGGATCGGGCGGCGGAGCGGGTGGCGGGCGCGGCGGACGGGGCGGCGGTGTCGCGCCCGGCTTCCGAGGCGGTGGGTTCGGCCGGGGCGTCGCCCTCGGCCGGCGCGGCGGCCGCCATCCGGTCGGCCGTCCAGTAGGCGGCCGCGTCCCGGCTGGTCCAGGTGGCAGCCGGATCGGGGCTGGGCTTGTTGGCGCCCGGTGCCTCGTGCGGGGCGTCCTCGACCGCGTGGACGAGGGGTGCGGCGGCCAGGCACATCGCCACGCCCAGGACGGCCGTCGTGGCCCTCCGCCACCGCCGGCTGCCGGGCCTGGTCTGCTCGGCTCGCGTCATGGCGTCGCGGCCGGTGTTCTCTCGCTGCACGTCAGCTCGTCTCCTTCGCGACCCAGGACAGATAGCCGGCACCACCGCGGGTGACCGGGGTGGCGATGATCTCGGGGGTGTCGTAGTCGTGTGTCTCCAGGAGATAGGCCTCCAGCGCCTCATAGCGCGCCTCGGCCGTCTTGAACAGCACCTGCCACTCCTGACCGGTCTCGACCGCGTGTTCCCAGCGGTACACCGAGGTCACCGGCGCACTGATCTGCGCACAGGCGGCGAGCCTGCCCTCGATCGCGCCACGCGCCAGTTGCCCGGCCTTGTCTTCGCTGTCGATGGTCGTCATGACGGTCAGGAATCGGGCCGGCCCGGTGGGATCGGGCGGCTGGTTCGGGGCAGTCGGGTCGGCCACGGTGGCGCATCCTTCGCGGTGGGGGGACAGGCGGGACGGTGGGCCGCATCGGTCGAGGACATCTGACCGAGGACACCGGACCGCACCGCATCGTACGGACCGAGATGATCATCCCGTAAGTGACGGGCCCGCCCCGCGACGGTATTTATCCGGACGCCGCCCCGCTCGGGCCGCGGGCACCGGGGTCCGCGCCGGAGCCCCCGGTTGCGTCCCCCCGTGCACCGGCAACGATGGAGAGGGAGCCCAGCCGCCGGTCCGCACGAAAGGCCAGCATCATGGACGATCTCGACGCGCTCGCCCGCCAACAGCTCGAGGAGGCCAGGGCCTCCGCTCACGGGCGCAGTGCCCGGCTCTTTCTGCGCGACGGCCCGCTGCGGCAGACCGTGATCGCGCTGGTCGCGGGCGCCGAGCTGGACGAACACAACGCACCGCCGGCGGCGAGCCTCCAGGTGCTGCACGGCCGGGTCCGGCTGACCGGAGCCGGTGGCGGCCTGGAGCTGACGACTGGTCAGGTCGCCGACCCGCGCGAGCGGCACGGCCTGCTGGCCGTCGAGGACTCGGCGGTGCTGCTGACGGCCGTCACGGAGATTGCGGCGGGGGCGCGCCCCACGGCGAGCGCGGGAGCGATGCGGGATTAGCGGGCTCCGAGTGGAGCCATCTTTCCAGTCTTCACATTTTTCTGAATATTACGTACTCTCCTGAGTATGACCAGTCCGAGTACGAAGGTGCAGCTGACCGAGGAGAAGGAAACCCTCCTCGCCACGCTCTACGGCCGCGCGATCGACAGCCGCGCGAAGAATCCGGTCCTCGGCGACACCACGGCCGCCGACACCGTGCGGCGCCTCGACTACGACTTCACCAGAATGCGGCTGAGCCCCGGCGACGCGGCCGGAGTCGCGCTGCGGGCCCGGCAGTTGGACGTCTGGACGGCGCGCTTCCTCGCCCGGCACGAGGAGGCGGCGGTGGTGCATCTGGGCTGCGGCCTCGACACCCGCGTCCAGCGTCTCGACCCCGGGCCGGGGGTGCGGTGGTACGACATCGACTACCCGGAGGTCATCGCGCTGCGGCGGGAGCTCTACCCGGAGCGCGCGGGCTACACCGCCATCCCGTCCTCGGTGACCGATCCGGCGTGGACGGCGCAGATCCCCTCGGACCGGCCGACGATCATCGTGGCCGAGGGGCTGCTGATGTATCTGACCGAGGAGGACGGTACGGCGCTGCTGCGGCGGCTGATGGCCCACGTACCGGGCGGTGAGCTGGCCTTCGACGCCTTCAGCCGCTTCGCGATCCGTGCCCAGCGGCTCAACCGCGTCGTCGTGAAGGCCGGCGCACGGCTGCACTGGGGCACGGACCCCGCGGGCATCGCGCGGCTGAGCCCGGAGCTGGAGATCGTCGAGCACCTCAGCGCCCTGGAGATCCCGGGGATCGAGAAACTGCCGACGGCCTACCGGCTGGCCGCCCGCGCGTCGCTGAAGGTGCCCGCGGTGCGGGACATGGCGCGGATGTACCACTGCCGGTTCTGAGCGGAGCGGCCCCGGCAGCGTCGGGCGGGCCGTGGCTCAGGCCGCCAGCCACTGGTCGTACGCCAGCTTGCACAGCAGCGCGACCACCACGACCACCAGGACGCCACGGACGAAGCCGGCGCCGCGCTTGAGCGCCATCCTGGCCCCCACCATGCCGCCGACGAGGTTGAACAGCGCGAGCAGGGCACCGAGTTGCCACAGCACGGTGCCCTGGATCGCGAACATCGTCAGCGCGCCGATGTTGGTGCAGACATTGACGACCTTGGCGGTGGCCGAGGAGCTGACCAGGTCCATGTGCAGGATCGCGGTCAGCGCGACAATGAGGAACGCACCGGTCCCGGGCCCGATCAGCCCGTCATAGAAGCCGATGCCCAGGCCCGCCACGAGGACGGCCGCCACGACCCGCTTGCGGGAGACCGGCCCCGAGGGGGCGGGCGCGGTCCCGAAGGCCGGGCGGAAGAGCACAAAGGCGAGCACCCCCAGCAGGACGGCCATGATCAGCGGGCGCAGCACCTCGCTGTTGATACCGGCCGCGAAGAACGCCCCGGCCAGCGACCCGGCCATCGCGGCAAGCCCGATGCGCAGCGCGGTGCGTACATCGATCGGGGCCTTGCGGACGTAGGTGATCGCGGCCGCGGTGGTGCCCACGATGGCGGTGGACTTGTTGGTCCCGAGGACGTACGCGGCCGGGGTGTGCGGCAGGCCGACGAGCAGGGCGGGGAGCAGCAGCAGTCCGCCACCGCCCACCACGGCGTCGATCCAGCCCGCAGCGAGGGCGGCCAGGCACAGCATGGTCAGGGTGAACAGTGATATGTCAGGAGGCACCGGTTGATCTTATGAACCGCGCCCGGCTCCGGCTCCGCATTTCATGGATGCCGAAGCGGAACGGGTGCGGAAGCCGAGGAGTCTGTGACTGTGGGGCCGAGACTGTGGGGGTCGAGACTGTGGGGACTGGGACTGTGGAAACCGTCTTTCCGATCGGTGGAGAGCTGTCCGTCCGGCGGCTGGGGTTCGGGACCGGCGGGCTCGTCGGCCCCGGTTACTGGGGACCACGGCACGACGATCCGCAGCGCTCCGTCGCGCTGCTGCGCCGGGCCGTCGAGCGCGGGGTCACACTGATCGACACCGCCGACAACTACGGCCCGGACGTGGCGGAGGAGCTGGTGGCGCGCGCCCTGCGCCCGTATCCGGCGGAGCTGGTCATCGCGACGAAGGGCGGGGTGGTCCGTACCGGCCCGGACATCTGGCATATCGCGGGGCGCCCGGAACAGCTGCGCGCCATGTGCGAGGCGAGCCTGCGCCGGCTGCGGACCGACACCATCGGCCTCTACCAGCTGCACCGGCTGGACCCGGAGGTACCGATGGCCGACCAGCTGGGCACGCTGCAAGAGCTCCAACAGGCGGGAAAGATCCGGCACATCGGGCTGGACTCCATCGACGCCGGCGAGCTGACGCGGGCGCAGGAGATCACCCCCATCGCGTCCGTACAGAACCGCTACAACCTGCTGGACCGCGCGGCGGAAGACGTACTGGAGCTGTGCGAGAAGCAGGGCACGGCGTTTCTGCCGTGGTTCCCGCTGGGCCATGGCGCGCTGGCCGACGGCGCGGGCGAGACGCTCGCCGCGGTCGCCGCCCGGCACGGCGCGACCACCGGACAGATCGCGCTGGCCTGGCTGCTGCACCGCTCCCCCGTACTGCTGCCCACGCCTGGTACGGGCTCGCCCGGCCATCTGGACGAGAACCTGGAGGCGGCCCGGATCGCCCTTACGGAGGGGGACTTGGCGCAGTTGGAGGCACTGTCCTAGCCCGCCGTCCGGGAGTCCCGAGGGCGGCGCCCCCTGCGGCATCGTCTGCGGGTGCTCCCGACCCCTGGCGCTCACGTCGGGGTCGTGCTCCGGCGCCGGCAGGCGTGCGCCCCGACTCTCCGCGATCCGGCGTACGTCGATGAGCGATGCGGTCAACTCGACGGCCAGCAGGTGGATTTCCCCGGGCGTCCAGGCCCGCTCGGCAAGAAGGCGCCGCGCTTCCTCGATGAGTTCGGCGGCCGAACCGAGCTGCGCCGCCTCGATGTTGTCGGCGAGGCGGGACACGTAGCCGGTCCCGTCGCTCACGAGAAAACACGGCTTGCCCTCCGGGCCCACCCACGGCAGAAGCCGCGCGACAGGGTCGGTCATGTCGTCCACTCCGTCACTCCAAGTCGAAAACCAGGTGTAGTCATTCGGTCACCCGGACAACGCGACGGGCAATAGAATCGGGGTGCTTGAAGCGGCTCTGCGCAAGTCTGCGACCTGCCGCGATACCGGCGCGCACACACATGACGAGAGGTCATAGCGTTGGACGAGACGACCCCACCCGAGCACTTGAATCCGCTCCAGCGGTTCGGCCGTGACATCAAACAGGTACGGCTGGCCCGCAAGCTCACACAGAAGCATCTGGGCAAGGCCACGGGTTACTCCGAGGGCTACGTCAGCAAGGTCGAGTCCGGGACGCTGCTCCCCCGGCCCAGCGAGAAGTTCGCCAAGGGCTGCGACCTCACCTTCGGTACGGCCGAGTTATTCGCCGGGTTGCTGCGGAGGATCGAGGAAGGGGATCACCCGAGTTGGTTCGTGCCGTATCTGAACCTGGAGCGGAAGGCTTCGCGGATACTGGATTACTCAACAGACCTCGTGATGGGCCTACTTCAGACGGAGGACTACGCGCGAGCGATCTTCCGGGCGTACTTCTCTCGAGAAGACGAGGAAGCGATCGAAGGCAAGGTCACCGCGCGTCTGCGGCGTCGCGAGGTATTCGAGCGGGACACTCCCCCGTCCTTCTGGGCCATCCTGCACGAGGCCTGCCTGCGAACGGTCGTAGGAGACGCGGAGGTCATGGCCGGGCAACTCGAATTTCTGCTGACGGCAGCCGCATCGCCGCACATCAAACTTCAGGTCATGCCGTTCTCGGCAGGCGCTCCCGCCGCGCACGCGAAGCCCTTCATTGTGCTGCGCTTCACAGACTCCCGCACGGTGCTGTACACGGAAACCCGGGTAGGAGGCAGGATGCACGACTCCGAACAAACGGTCGACGCCGCCTTGGACGATTACGATCTGCTCAGGGCACACGCGTTGTCCCCGGATCGATCAGTAGCTCTGATCAAGACTCTGTTGAAGGAGTACCGCGCATGAGCCCCGTCTTGGATCTCGCCGCCGCCGAATGGGTCAAGTCGTCCTACAGCGACGCCAGCGGTGGGAACTGCGTCGAGTTCTCCCCCACCTTCACCTGGGTCAAGTCGTCCTACAGCGAAGGCAACGGCGGGAACTGCGTCGAATTCTCCCGCGCCCTCACCCAGCCCCACGGCGTCGTCCCCGTCCGTGACAGCAAGAACCCGGACGGCCCGGCGCTCGTCTTCCCTGCGGGTGGCTGGTCCGCGTTCGTCTCGGCCGTCAAGGACGGGCAGTTCTCCGCGTGAGCCACACGGCCTGAGCCACACGGCGTGCCCGAGCAGCCGGTTCGCCCCACAGAACGCACTTTCCGGTGAGAGGGGCATCTCGTGGTGACGTGCCGCCGCGCGTCGAGTACCGCCTGACCGAAGCGGGCGAGGCGCTGCGCGCCACGGTCAACGGCATGTGCGCGTGGACGCGCCGGTACCTCGACGAGATCGAGTCCGCCCGCCGCCGCTTCGACGCGCGGGCCGACGGTCCCGAGCCCTCGGCCCGCGCCTGAACGGGGTGCCGGAGGGGCCGGTGAAGGGCCTTACAGAGCAAGGCAGTTGGCCGGGTGTGAGGCGGTTCTTAGAACCTTCTTAAACCCGCCGACTATCCACATCCACATGAAACCCAACCTCCCCAAGGCCACCGGGCGACGCCGTACCACCCGTGTGCTCGCCGCCTCGCTCGCGCTGTCCGCGACCACCTTCGGCGTCGCCGGATGTGACAGTGCCGCCGCCGGCACCCTGGAGGGCAGCCGCCTCGCGCTCCCCGTCGCCGGCGGTACGGCCGTCGTCGACACCGCCTCGCTGGCGGTGAGCGCACACACCGAGGACGGGCGGCAGCTGGTGCTGTCCGCACCGGCCGGCGGCGGGCTGGGGGCGCCGGGGCCGGTGACCCGTACGGCCGACGGGGCGCGCTGGAGCTACCCCGCCAAGGGGCTGAAGGTCACGGCGAGTTCGGAGCGCGGGCGGCTGCGGATCAAGCTGCGGGCGGACCGCGACGGGTCGGTCAACTGGCCGGTGTCCGGTACCGACCGGGCTGCCTCCGCCCTGCAACTGCCGCGCGGCGAGGGCCTGGACGTGCCCGTGCAGGACGCGTTCTGGAACGCCGACGCGGAGAAGGGCGGGCTGGCCAACAGCACCGTCGACATGGGCGAGGGCCTGGCCCTCCCCCTGTGGGGCTACTCCATGGGCGGGTCCTCCGGGTCGGGCGGGTCCGGCGGCGGGCACGGCGTCAGCTATCTCACCCCCACCGACATCGGCACCTCGCTGCGCTTCGCCTCCACCGGGGGCCGGCTGCGTGCCACGGCCGCGCACGCCTTCGACGCCGGGGAGGGCACCCGCGACTACGACGTCTCCTTCGCCCTCACCGACGGGAACCCGGTCGCCCCGGCCGCCGACTACCGCTCCTATCTCTCCCAACACGGCCGGCTCGGCAGTCTGCGCAAGAAGATCCGGAAGAACCCGGCCACCGGCAAGCTGCTCGGCGCGTTCCACGCCTATGTGTGGGGCGATGCCCGTACCGCGTCCGGGGTCGACAAGCTGAAGCAGCTGGGCGTGGACCGGATGTGGCTCGGTTACGACTCCGGGCCCGACCCGATGAACGCGCAGGCGGTGCGGGCCGCCAAGAAGGCGGGCTATCTCGTCGGCCCGTACGACACCTTCGCCAATGGCCAGAACCCCAAGAGCGCCGACAGCCCCACCTCCGTCTGGCCGGGCCGGGTCTATCCCGATTTCTGTGTCCGGAAGGCCGACGGCAGCCCGGAGACGGGCTTCGGCAACCGCGGCTGCTACCTCAGCTCGCGCGCCTTCGAGAAGGCCGAGCCCAGCAAGCACTACCTCGCCGACCGCACCCGCTCGATGGTCGCCAACGGCGCGGACAGCTACTTCCTGGATGTGGACGCCACCGGCGAGCTGTTCCGCGACCACGGCAAGGGCCATCGGATGACCAAGGCGGGCGACCGCGAGATGCGGCTCGCCCGGATGGAGCGGCTGTCGAAGAACCTGGTCCTCGGTTCGGAGGCCGCGCAGGCGTGGGCCAACAAGGCGGTGGCCTACAACCACGGCTCGGGCACCCCGGTGGCCGACGGCCTGTGGAAGCTGGAGCGCGACAAGAAGACGTGGGGCGGCTACTTCCCGGAGAAGGCCCCGGGCGCCTTCTTCAAGCCGGTGCAGCTGCCCGCCGACGTGGCCACCGCCATGTACGACCCGAAGTACCGCGTCCCCCTCTACGAGACCGCGCTGCACGGTTCGCTGGTCAACGCCGAGCGCTGGGAGCTGTCGTACGAGAAGCTGCCGGCGCAGAAGACCACCCGGGCGCTGCTCGCGATGCTCTACAACACCCCGCTGAACTATGTTCTCGACGGGCCGACGATCGCCAAGAACGGGCCCGAGCTGGCCGCGCTCCAGAAGTACTTCTCGCCGCTGCACCGCGCCGCGGGTACCGAGAAGATGACCTCGTTCCGGTGGCTGACCGGCGACCGTACGGTCCAGCGCACGGTCTTCGGCAACGGCAAGCTGACCGTCACCGCCAACTTCGGCAGCAAGGCTCAGAGCGGACTGCCGGGCGGCTGTGTGGATGCCAAGCTGAGCGCCGACAAGCAGCCGCGGCGGCTCTGCCCGGCGCAGCTGAACGGCTGATCAGCCGGCGGGGCGGCGGCCTCTCACACGGCAGCCGCCCTCACCCACCGGCTCTCCTGACACGCCGGCCGCCCTCACCCACCGGCTCTCCTCACACGCCGGCCGCCCTCACACGGCGGCCGCCCCGCCACTGAGGGCAGCGTTCCGCACGGGAAACAGAGCAGATGCGGGCGGGTAACAGCCGGACCGCAGGCTGACGGGCATGACCTCGATGCCGCCGCACCCCGATGCCACGCCGGACGCCGCCCCCGGCACCCCCACCCTTGTCCTCATCGGCCACGGCATGGTCGGCCAGCGCTTCCTGGAGGAGCTGGCCGACCGCGGTGTCACCGGGCGGGCGCGGGTGGTCGTGCTGTGCGAGGAGCCCCGCCCGGCCTACGACCGCGTCCAGCTGACGTCGTACTTCGCCGGACGCACCCCGGACGATCTGAGTCTCGTCGATCCGGACTTCATGGCCCGGCACGGCATCGAACTGCACCTCGGCGACCCCGCCACGGCCGTCGACCGCACCACCCGCACGGTCACCGCCCGCTCCGGCCTGACCGTCCGCTACGACGCCCTGGTGCTGGCCACCGGCTCCTACCCGTTCGTGCCGCCGGTGCCCGGCAAGGACAGCGCGGGCTGCTTCGTCTACCGCACCATCGAGGACCTGCTCACCATCGAGGAGTACGCGAAGAACGCCCGCACCGGTGTGGTGGTCGGCGGCGGGCTGCTCGGCCTGGAGGCGGCCGGTGCGCTCAAGGGGCTCGGACTGCGCACCCACATCGTGGAGTTCAGCCCGCGGCTGATGGCCCTCCAGGTCGACGAGGGCGGCGGCCAGGCGCTGCGCCGTACCGTCGAGGGGATGGGCCTGGAGGTGCACACGGGCGTCGGCGGCAAGGAGATCGTCGCGGACGCGGCGGGCGCGGTGACCGCCATGGGCCTGTCCGATGACTCCCGTATCGAGACCGACCTGGTCGTCTTCTCGGCCGGTGTCCGCCCCCGCGACCAGCTCGCCCGGGACTGCGGGCTGCCGGTCGGCGAGCGGGGCGGCATCGTCGTCGACGAGCAGTGCCGCACCGATGACCCGGCCGTGTACGCGATCGGCGAGTGCGCGCTGGCCGCGGACGGCCGGGTCTACGGGCTGGTCGCGCCGGGCTACGACATGGCCCGGGTGGCGGCCGGCACCATCGACGGGCAGCTCGGCGGCGACGCCGGAGCGCTCACCGGCTTCACCGGCGCGGACCTGTCCACCAAGCTGAAGCTGCTCGGCGTGGACGTCGCCTCCTTCGGGGACGCACACGGCACCGCCGACGGCGCTCTGGACGTCGTCTACTCCGACTCCCGCAGCGGCGTCTACAAGAAGCTGGTGATCGGCGCCTCGGGCGAGCTGCTCGGCGGGGTGCTGGTCGGCGACGCCGAGGCGTACGGCATGCTGCGCCCGCTGACCGGCACCGTTCCCCCGCTGGCACCCGAGCAGCTGGTGCTGCCCGCCGGGGTCGCGGGCGAGGGCGGCGGCGCGCTCGGCCCGTCCGCGCTCCCGGACAGCGCGGTGCTGTGCAACTGCCACAACGTGACCAAGGGGACGGTCCGGGCCGCGGTCACCGAGCACTCCTGCGGCACCCTCCCCGAGATCAAGAAGTGCACCAAGGCCGGTACCGGCTGCGGAAGTTGCGTCAAATCGCTGACCGCCGTGATGAACGACGAGCTGGCGGCGTCCGGCGCCGTCGTCGACACCGGTCTGTGCGGCTGCTTCCCGCACACCCGCGCCGAGCTCTACGAGATCGTCCGTACGCTGCGGCTGACCACCTTCGCCGCGCTGCTGGACTCGCACGGCCGCCCGGAGGCCCGGAACGGCGACGGCTGCGAGGTCTGCAAGCCCACGGTCGGCTCGATCATCGCCTCCCTCGCGCCCTCCGTCGGCGCCGGCGGCTACGTCCTGGACGGTGAGCAGGCCGCCCTCCAGGACACCAACGACCACTTCCTCGCCAACCTCCAGCGCAACGGCTCGTACTCGATCGTGCCGCGCATCCCCGGCGGGGAGATCACCCCGGAGAAGCTGATCGTGATCGGCGAGGTCGCCCGCGACTTCGGCCTCTACACCAAGATTACCGGCGGTCAGCGTATCGATCTCTTCGGCGCCCGGGTCGACCAACTCCCGGCGGTGTGGGGCCGGCTGGTGGCGGCCGGCTTCGAGTCCGGCCATGCGTACGGCAAGGCGCTGCGCACCGTGAAGTCGTGCGTCGGCCAGACCTGGTGCCGCTACGGCGTCCAGGACTCGGTCCGTATGGCCATCGAACTGGAGCTGCGCTACCGGGGCCTGCGCTCCCCGCACAAGCTGAAGTCCGCGGTCTCCGGGTGCGCGAGGGAGTGCGCGGAGGCCCGCGGCAAGGACTTCGGCATCATCGCCACCTCCAACGGCTGGAATCTGTACGTGGGCGGAAACGGCGGCGCCGATCCGCGCCACGCCGACCTGCTCGCCCAGGACTTGAGCGACGCCGAGCTGATCCGCCTGATCGACCGCTTCCTGATGTTCTACATCCGCACCGCCGACCGGCTGGAGCGCACCTCCGCCTGGCTGGAGCGGATCGAGGGCGGCCTCGACCACGTGCGGGACGTCGTCGTCCATGACTCCCTGGGCCTGTGCGACGAGCTGGAGGCCCTGATGGCCGCCCATGTCACCCATTACCGCGACGAGTGGGCCGAGACCCTCGCCGACCCCGAACGGCTCGCCCGCTTCGTCTCCTTCGTCAACGCGCCCGACGCGCCGGACCCGTCCGTGCGCTTCGTGCCGGAGCGCGACCAGGTCAAGCCGGATCTCACACTGCTGGCCGGGCCGACACTGCCCGTTCGCACACTGGAAGGGACCTCTGTCCGATGACCACTGCCACCGCACCGCTCACCCTCCCCGAAGACGTCGCCACGGCCACCACGGTCGAGATCCGCTGCCCCCAGCAGGGCTGGGTCGCCGTCTGCACGCTGGACGACCTCACCCCCGGGCGCGGGGTCGCCGCCCTCCTCCCGGACGGCACCCAGGCCGCCCTCTTCGTCGACCGCGCCGGCCAGGCGTACGCCATCGCCAACCGCGACCCGTTCACCGGCGCCCAGGTCCTCTCCCGCGGCCTGACCGGCTCGGCCGACGGCCGTACGTTCGTGGCATCACCGCTGCTCAAGCAGCGTTTCGACCTGTCGTCGGGGGACTGCCTGGACGATCCGTCGGTCTCGGTGGCGACCTATGGCGTGCGGACGACGGGCGGGGGGCGCGACTGCTGATCCGACCCGCTTGGTGGCTGCTGCCCGCCATGTGCTGCCGCCTGCTGTCTTCCGCCTGCCGCCTGCCGCCTGCCGCGCCTGACCGCGAAGTGCAACCTGCCGGTTGCACCTCCTCGCCTTACGTGCAACCATGAGGTAGCACGTAAGGCATGGGCATCAGCCGGCTCGGGATCGGCAGGAGGGTCACCTCATGAGCACTGACAGCAAGAGCAAGCAGGGCAACGGCAGCGGCAAGGGTGCGGGCGACACCAAGGACCGCATCGAACGGGAGATCAGCATCGCCGCGCCCGTGGAGCGGGTCTGGGCCGTGCTCACCGAGCCGGAGCACGTCGGCTCGTGGTTCGGCCAGGGCGAGCCGACGCCGGTCGACCTGCGGCCGGGCGGCATCATGGAGCTCGACCACGGGGAGTACGGCCAGTTCCCGACCAAAATCGTGAAGGTGGACCCGCCGCACCACTTCTCGTACCGCTGGGCCAGCGCGTACCCCGGTGACGTGGCGGTCGAGGGCAACTCCACCCTCGTCGAATTCACCCTCACCCCGGAGGGCGACGGCACCCGTCTGCGCGTCGTGGAGAGCGGATTCACCGGTCTCGTCATCCCCGAGGAGCGGAGGAAGACCGCCGGGTACGAGAGCCACTCCGAAGGCTGGTCCGGCCAGGTGGAGAACATCCGGCGGTACGCGGAGCAGCTCGCGGCATGACGAGGGCCGGAGGAGCGGACGTGGGCGGGGGCACGGGCGCGGGCCCGCGCGAGGGTGGGGGCGGGAACGCTGGTCCGGGCTCGGGCGCGGACGCTCATGCCGGTACGGGCTCGGACGCCGGTACGGGCTCGGACGCCGGTACGGGCTCGGACGCCGGTACGGGCTCGGGCGCAGACGCCGTGGCGGAGGTGTTCTCCGCGCTGGCGGACCCCACCCGCCGCCGGATACTCGACGCCCTCGCCGCACACGGCGAGGCGACCGCCACGGTCCTGGCGGCCGAACTTCCGGTCAGCCGCCAGGCCATCGTCAAACACCTGGGGGTCCTCGACCGGGCCGGGCTGGTCGCCGGCCACCGGGAGGGGCGGGAGGCGCGCTACCGGGTCATACCGGAGCGGCTCGGGGTCACCGCCCGGTGGATGGACCGGGTGGCCGCCGCGTGGGACACCCGCCTCTCGGCGATCAAGCGCCTCGCCGAGGGCGAGTGACCCCGCGTCCGAGGGACGCTCACCGGGCGAGCTGTTCCGGCCACCGCCCGCCCGCCACCCGTCCCTTCCCCTCCGACCCCGGCCGCCCCACCCACGTACTCTGGTCGCCCCCCTACGGAGGAGCACAGGCGTGACCCGGTGGAACACCAGCCACATCCCCGACCAGACCGGCCGCTCGGCAGTCGTCACAGGTGCCAACAGCGGTCTCGGCTACGCCACCGCACGCGAACTGGCCCGCCATGGCGCCCGCGTGCTGCTGGCCTGCCGCGATGAGGCACGGGGCCGCGCCGCCCTGGACCGTCTGCGGTCCGAAGTCCCCACGGCTGAGGCCGAGTTCCGACGGCTCGACCTGGCCGATCTGTCCTCCGTACGGGACTTCGCCGCCACCCTCGACGATTTCGACGGCGACCGCCTCGACCTGCTCATCAACAACGCGGGCGTGATGGCACTGCCGTACCGCACCACCGCCGACGGCTTCGAGATGCAGTTCGGCACCAACCACCTCGGCCACTTCGCGCTGACCGGGCTGCTGCTGCCCAAGCTCCTCGCCACACCCGGCGCCCGGGTCGTCACCGTCTCCAGCATGCTGCACGCCCTCGCCGACCTCGATCACACCGATCTCAACAGCGCGCGGTCCTACCGTCGCTGGGTCGCGTACGGCCGCTCCAAGAGCGCCAATCTGCTCTTCGTCCACGAGCTGACCCGGCGGCTGGCCGCGGCCGGCTCACAGGTCGTCGCGGCCGCCGCGCACCCCGGATACGCCTCCACCAATCTGATGACCGCGGGCGTCCGGATGGAGGGACGCACCTCCACCGAGCGGATCATCGACCTCGGCACCCGCCTCATCGCCCAGTCCCCGGACGGCGGCGCCCTGGGCACCCTCTGTGCGGCCACCGCCCCGCACATGCGGCCGGACTCCTTCATCGGCCCGCGCAACGGCCTGCGCGGCGCCCCCGTCCAGTCCTTCCGCGCCCCCTGGACCAAGAAGGACGCCAACGGCGAGCGCCTGTGGGCGGCCTCGGAAGAACTCACCGGCGTCCACTACGACTTCTCACGGCCGGCGTCGGCGCTCTGACCTGCGTCGGAAGGGAAGTTGGCCGGGAGTTGGCCGCTCCCCGCGTCAAGACCGCCAAGGGACCGCCAGGGACCGCCAAGGGACCGCCAGGGACCGCCAAGGGACCGCCAGGGACCGCCAAGGGACCGCCAGGGACCGCTGACGGCGGCCGTCGTGCCCGCACGCTGAGTGGTCCAGCACGGTGTTGCACGGAGGTACGACGACAGATGTCGATGGTTTCCCGGCCCGATGGCCGGCCCGAGGAACCGCCGGATACCGCTGCCGGCCCGGTCCACGGGCGGCCGGGCCACGGCTCGGGAGACATCACCGCCCACGGCTCCGACGGCGCCACCGCCTCCACTTCCGTATCTACATCCACACCCGCTGCCGCACCCGACTCCCGCCACCGCCTCACCGCCCTCCAGGGCCTGGCCGCCCTCTCGCTCGACGCCATGGCGTCCGTCGCCTACGGCCCCGAGTCGATCGTGCTGGTCCTTGCCGCGGCAGGCGGCTACGGCCTCGGCTTCACCCTCCCCGTCACGCTCGCCATCGCCGCACTGCTCGCCGTACTGATCGCCTCGTACCGCCAGGTGATCGCCGCCTACCCCGACGGCGGCGGCTCGTACGCGGTGGCCAGGACCCACCTGGGCCGCCGCACTTCCCTGGTCGCCGCCGCCTCTCTCCTCCTCGACCACGTGCTCAATGTCGCGGTCTCCGTGACGGCCGGCGTAGCGGCGCTGACCTCGGCGTTCCCGGACCGCCAGGCCGCCGAGGCCCTGCGCCGGGACTGGGAACTGTGGAACCCCGGCGTGGAACTCCTCGAACTGCCCTCCGCCAACCGCTCCATCGGCGGCCCCGTCGCCGCGTACGTCACCGACCTCACGGCCCGCCGCCAGGCACCCGCATCACCGTCCTGATCCCGGAGGCCGAACCCGCCCACCTCTGGCAGCGTCTGCTGAAGAACCAGCGCGGTGCGGTCGTCGCCCACGCGGTCCGCCGGGACACCGACGCGGTCATCTGCCGGCTGCGGGTCCGGCTGGAGGCGGACGCCCGCATGTGGTGACACCGCAATATCGGTGCGCCGTCCTACCGTGACGTCATGAACTCCGCCATGGATTACGACGGACACTGCGCCGAAATCGTCCACCAGGCCGGTCTGCTGGCGTCCTGCCTCACGGAACAGGCCACCGACCTCACCACCATCGTCCCCTCCTGCCCCGACTGGAACCTCGCCCAGCTGCTCCGGCATCTGGGCGAGACCCATCGCTGGGTCGAGGACCTCGTACGCACCCGGGCGACCGCGCCCCCGCCCGACACCGCCCTCCGCGTCCTCCCCCGCGATACCGCCCAGAGCCCGGCCGAAGTCGCCGCCTGGCTCACCGAAGGCGCCCGTCTCCTGGCGGACACGCTGCGCTCCTCGGGCCCCGACGCCGAGATCTGGACCCCGCTCCCCTCCGGCTCCCCGCGTTTCTTCGCCCGCCGCATGGCCCACGAGACGGTCATGCACCGGGCCGACGCGACCCTGGCCCTCGGCAGGGACTTCACCATCGACCGGCGGGTCGCCCTCGACACCCTCGACGAATGGATGGAACTCGGCTCCCTCCCCGAGGTGTTCGACTACCACCCCGACCGACGCGAACTCCTCGGCCCCGGCCGCACCCTCCACTTCCACGCCACCGACACCCCGCCGGAAGCGGCCGCCGACTGGATCGTGGACCTCACCGGCGACACCCTCGCCTGGCGCCGCGCCCAGGAACCGGCCGCCGTCTCCGTCCGCGCCCCCCTGACCGACCTCTTGCTCCTCATCTACGGCCGCGTCCCCGCCGACAACGACACCTTCGAGATCACCGGCGACGCGGAACTGCTGGAGTTCTGGCTGGCACGGGTGCTGTTCGGATGAGCACCGGCGGAGGGGCGCGGCGGCAGTACATACGGGCACAGGGGCTGACGGGCTGGGCCAGGGGCTGGGCTCGGGGGCTGTGGGTGGTCGCATCCCCGCCCCGGAGGTGAACCAATCAGGCCATCACGGCGTGAGTTAGGTTGACCACCATCCACAGGACCAGCATCAAGGAGACAGCGTCATGACCGATTCCGACCGGCCGGCCGGCACTCCCGGTCTGCCTCCTACGCCGCCCCCGTACCGTCCACAGCTCGGACCGGACCCCCTGCCGACGAACGAGGCCGAGGCGCTGGTGATCGGCCGGCAGCACTTCCCCGAGGTCGGCTCACCAGGCGGGCCGTCCGAGCTGTACGTCCACGAATTCGACATCGGCTACCTGATCCACGCGAGCTGGCCGGCCCCCGAGGACCCCGCCGCCCGCCCTGCGGAACCCGGGGGAACCAACGTCGTCATCTCCAAGATCGACGGCGAGGTGTCCTTCCTGCCCAACTTCCCCCCGGAGTCGGCCGTGGAGCTCTATCACAGTGCCCGCAACCGGAGGACGTCCTGAGGCATCCGGGCCCCGGACGTCTCCCGCCACAGGGAGCGCCGGCCTCCCGCCGATACACCTGGTGGGCTGTCAACACTGGAAGCTATTCTTTGGCTTGAATATGGCATTGGGTGACCGTTACCGACACGGGGGGACGTTGTGGCAGGCGCTGGTGGGTTCCAGACCAATGTGGAGGGCCTCAAGGCGGAGGGCACCAACTTCGTCAAGCTCGGCGAGGACTTCTATTCGTCGGTGGCACGGCTGATGGACGGCCTGCACGCGCAGGGGGCGGGTCCGCCCAGCAATGGTCAGGAAAAGGCGCCGCCGGACAAATCGTTCGGCGAGCAGTTCATGAGCGGCCTGACGACGTTCGACAGCAAGGACGGCGCTCCGCCGTGGGGCGATGACGAGATCGGAGAGAAGTTCGGTGTCGCCTATGAGGGCGTGCGGGACGGTATGTACGAGTCGATGGGCCATCTCTCCGCGAAGCTTCAGGAGATCGGCAAGGCCCTGACCTCGATGTCCAGGAACCACGCGGAGAACGAGGACTTCAACGACTCGCTGATGAAGCAGCACGTCGAGAACAAGCAGGCGTGGCGGGACCCGACGGCCGAGGACGACGCCGTCACCCGCACCTCGTGGAGACCCGCGCAGCACTGAGTTCACCTGCCGGATCCGAAATCTGTGACGCGGCGGCCTTTCCGCGCACCCCGCGTCCGTAACACGTCTGAATGCGCGTTTTTCACGGGGGAGTTCCATCTTGTCTGTCATGCTGCCGGATCCTCTTGAGTGGGTCCTCGACATGCTCGGCTTCAACTGGCCGCACGCAGACGAAGACAAGCTGATCGCATGCGCGCAGGTCTGGCGCAATTTCGCGGCGGAGGTCGAGGGCCATCAGGCCCGCGGCAACAGCTACGCGAGCAATGTGCTCGGCGAGAACTCCGGCGACTCCATCGAGGGCTTCAGCAAGGCCTGGGAAAAGTTCTCGGGTGGTTCGGGGTATCTGAACGACGCCCGTGAGGCGGCCGAGGTCATCGCCTTCACGCTGGAGGCCGCCGCCGCCCTGGTCATCGGCATGAAGATCGCCGTCATTGTCCAGTTGGCCATCCTGGCCGCCGAGATCATCGCAGCCCAGGCGGCGGCTCCGTTCACCCTCGGACTGTCCGAAATCGGTGGCGCGGCCGCCACGCTGGCCACCCGTGAGATGGTCCGCAAGATCCTCAAGGAGGTCGCCAAGCAGCTGCTCGAGGCGATCGTTGAGGCGGCCAAGGAACCGGTGATCTCCGCACTGGAAGCGATGGTCTCCGACCTCATCGCCCAGACCGTCAACCAGAACTTCGGCGCCCAGAAGGGCTACGACCTCGGCCGGACCGCCAAGGAGGGCTACGCCGCCGGCAAGGACGCCGTGAAGAACACCGGCGAGAGCCTCGGCGAAAGCCTCCGCGACGGGGCGGGCGGACGCGCCGGACGCCGCGCCCGCCACGGCCTGGACTCCGCGGCGGGGCACGGGAGTGACGACAGCGGCTCCGGAGACGGCGGCGGCGACGGCGACGGTTCGGGGAGCAGGTCCGGCAGTGGTTCGGGCAGCGGCTCCGGCAGCAGCTCCGACGGAGGCGGATCGGGCAGCGGGTCGGGCTCCGGCAACGGGTCGGGGTCCAGCGGCGGTTCCGGCAGCAGCTCTGGCAATGGCTCGGGCAGCGGCTCCGACGGCGGTTCCGGGAGCACCTCCGGCAGCGGCTCGGACGGCGGCTCGGACGGTGGCGGCTCCACCACCCACAGCCCCCGCGCCTCGGACAACGCGGGTGCGGCGGGTGGACCGGACAGCGGCGGTGCGGGCACCAATCCGTCCTCCTCCGACAGCCCCTCCAACGGCTCGGACCCTGCGCGCAACACCCCCGAAGCCCAGCCCCTGCCGCCCCCGGAGCAGCGCTCCCCCTTCGACGAGGGCTTCCAAGGCGGCAACGACAGCCCGTACGGGTCATCCCACACCCCCGACTCCGGACACACCCCGGACGGCGGCCCCACCCCCGACTCCGGGCACACCCCCGACGCGGGCTCCACCCCGGACACCTCCCGCCCGGACTCGGACACGCCGAGCACCCAGCCCACGCCGGACAACTCCCCTGACTCGGCGCGACCGGACCCTGACTCGATCAGCACGCAGCCGGCGCCGGACAACACCCCCGACTCGGCGCGCCCGGATCCTGACTCGATCAGCACGCAGCCCGCACCCGACACCACCCCTGACTCGGCCCGCCCGGACCCCGACTCGGTCAGCACCCAGCCCGCACCCGACAACACGCCGGATGCCGTGCGGCCAGACGGCATCAGCACCCAACCGGCGCCGGACAACACCCCCGACGCCGCGCGACCGGATGCGGACGCGGTCAGCACCCAGCCGGCCCACGACAACACCCCGGAAGGGGCCCGTCCCGCCCCCGCCCCGGCCCCGGACTCCATCAGCACCCAGCCCGCACCGGACCACTCCCCCCAGCAGGCCGGGCCTTCGCACCCGGACGCGCCCCAGCAGGCCGGGCCTTCACACCCCGACGCCTCCCAGCCGTCTCCGGCCCCCTCGCCGGCCCCCGACCCCGTAGCCGGCAACCCGCCCTCCTATGGCGACAACTCCAACGGCGCCAACGGCTCCCCCGACGGAACCGGCAACGGCAACTCCAACGGGGACAGCGCGGCCACCGGCGGCGGCCGCGCCTCGATGCCGCATGCCGGCCTCCCGCCCCAGGGCGCCCCCGTACAGCACGCCCCGTCGTCCGGCCAGCCCATCCAGCAGCGCGACCCGGCACCCGGCGACCCCATGCCCACCGTGGACGACCCCGACGACACCACCGTCACCACCCAGTCCGCGGGCACCGCCACCATGCCCCCGCCCACCCAGCAGGCCCCCGACGCCGGCAGCGCACCCTCCACCCCCACCCCGCAACAGGCGCAGTCCAACAGCCCCCAGGCGGCCGGCCCGATGATGACGGGCGCCATCCCACCCCAGGGCGGCCCCGGCACCACCACACCCCGCGGCGGCACCCCGCCCACTGGAAACGGCAACTCTGCCGCACGCCCCACCAACCGCCGCCCCGATGGCTCCCAGGCCATCCGCGACGTCACCCAGCAGCCCACACCGGAACGCCCCGCCTACAACCCCCGCCTCGACGGGCCCCGCCGCGACACTCCCACCACACCCCCCGGCAACAACCGCCGCCCCGACGGCTCCCAGGTCATCCACGACCACACCCAGCAGCCGACCCCCGAGCGCCCCCCGCACAACCCGCGCCTCGACGGCCCCACGCCCCACCACGACTCCCGGCCCGAGAACACCGACAGCACCCGACCGGACTCTCCCCGCCAGGACGACAGCCACCAGGCCCCACAGGCCCCCACGAACCCGAGCGGCGACTCAACGCACCCCGACGCGAACCGAGCCGACAGGAACCGTCCCGACAGCGGCCGCCCCGACGCGACGCATCCCGACGCCGCACGCCCGGACACAGCCACCCCGGACACCGCACGCTCCAACACCACCGGCCCGGACGCGTCGCGCCCCGACACCACGCGCCCCGATGCGCCCCGTCCGGACGCCGCGCAGCAGCCAGACGCCACACGCTCGGACCGACCCCAGGCCGACGGCACCAGCCAGCCCCCGTCGCGCTCGGGCGCCCAGACCCCCGGCGCACCGAACCCGAACTTCCCGCACCCGCAGCCCCAACACCAGCAGCCCTACGCACAACAACAGCCTTACGCACAGCAGCAGCACCCACAGAACAACCAGCAGCCGCAGCAGACGCAGCCCACCCTTCAGAGCACCACGCCCCCTCAGCAGCAGAACCCGCAACAGCAGGCACCTCAGCAGCAACAGCCTCAACACCAGCCGCAGCAGCAGCCCGTTCAGCAGCAACCGGCTCCGCACCACCAGCCTGCGCCGCACCACCAGCCCCAGAACCAGGACCCCAACCAAACCCAGCCCGTCCCGCCGCAGCAACAGCAGGCACCTGTCCCGCAGCCGCCGAACCTGCAAAGTCACACCGGTGTACGCGTCGGCCTCAACGTGCAGCCGAACGGACTGTATTCGCCGTTCCCGCACGACCAGCAGGCACTGGAGGCGAGCTTCCCGCGGAACCCGGACGGCACTCCGCGGGCCTTCAACGACCCGTTCCAGCCCTGGGCCCAGCTCCAGAACGACGGCGGCCACACCGTCCTCGGCCGGTCCAACAACTGCGCCGACTGCACCCGCTCCTTCATGGAGTCCTGGTTCGGCAACCCGCAGGTGTCCGCACCACGCACCTACGACCCGGACGGCCAGGGCGGCATCGACCGCGCATCCGGCGAACGGAACGGCACCGCCAACATCGAGCAGTATGCGGGCACCACGTTCCGCAGCTCCGGCCCGAACTCCCAGGACGGCTACGCCCGAATCGCCGACGATCTCCGCGCGGCCGGCCCCGGCGCAGCGGCAGCGGTCCTGGTCACCTGGCCGGACAAGCCCAACGGCGACCCCGGCGGCGCGCACGTCTTCAACGCCGTCAACCACAACGGCAAGGTCGTCTGGGTCGACAGCCAGACCGGCAAGGTCAGCGAACAGCCCATCAACACCCAGGCCAAGAACGTCTGGCACCTGGTTCTGGACGCCAACCGCAAGCCGTTCGACCCCACCACAGCCCAGAACCAGACCCCCCAACAGCAACCCACGCAAAACCAGCACCAAAACCAGCACCAAAACCAACAGCAACAGCAACAGCAACAGCAACAGGCCCAGACGCAGCAGAACCCGCACCAGGCTCAGACCCAACAGCAAGCCCAGGCACAAGCCCAGGCACAGGCACAGCAGCAAGCCCAGGCCCAGGCACAGGCACAGCAGCCTCACCCCCAGGCACAGAACTCCCAGCACAACCAGGCCCAGCCGCAGCACCAAACCCCGCAACCGCAGCAGCAGCCGGGCCCCCACGCCCAGCCGCAGCCCACCCCGCACCACCAGCAGCCCGGCCCGTACGCACAGCCCCAGCAGCAGCCGCAGCCGCACGCTCAGCAGCCTCACCAGCAACAGCCCACCCCGCAGCAACAGCCTGGCCCGTACGCCCAGCCGCACCAACAGCAGCAGCCGTACGCCCAGCCGCAGCCAAACCCGTACACCCAACAGCAGTCGCAGCAACCCGGCCCTTACCAGCAACCCCACCAACAGCAGCCCGGCCCGTACACACAGCAGCCACAGCAGCAGCCCGGCCCGTACGCACAGCCGCAGCAGCCAAACCCGTACACCCAGCAGCAATCGCAGCAGCCCGGCCCGTACGCACAGCAACAGCCTGGTCCGTACGCACAGCCACAGCAGCAGCCCAACCCGTACGCACAGCCACAGCAGCAAAACCCCTACACACAGCAGCAGCCGGGGCCCTACGCACAGCAGCCCCAGCAGCAGAACCACAACCCCAACCCGTACCAGCAGCCCCAACCTGCTCCGCAACAACAGCCCAACCCGCAGGCACCGCACAATCCGCAACACCCTGCTGCACCCAACACATCAGTCGGCAGCTCGCCGAAGCCGAACTCCGCGCCCTCCCACAGCCGCACTACGGCGGACGCGACCGGCACCACCCCGCGCCCCGAGGACTCCGACCGCTCCTCCCGTCCTGAGCACCCCGGCGCCGAACCAACAGGAGCCGACAACGGCAAACGCCCGCAACCGGACGGTTCCGACGACGGCCCCGATTCCAAGAGGTCCCGGACCGGGGACAGCTCCAAGCCGGATCCGCACAGCGCAGAGGCCACGCGCAATGCGCGCAATGAGTCCCTGCCGCCGAACGAGGCGCCTGACGTGGTGCACTCGAACCGTCCTCCGGACACGTCCCAAGGACTGGTGCGAGATCACAACGACGTCGGCACACCCGTTCACAGGATCGAACTGGACCCTGAGAACCCAGCGGACAATCCTGCCTACGTTCACCTAAGGGAATGGGCCGAGAACGGCCGTCTGGCGCACCTGCTGGAAGAGGCCGCCAAGAAGCGCGCCGCCTATGTGGACGCCACACAGGGCGTCACGGACGCAAGGAACGCCCTGCACGCAGCCAGGGCGGATCACACCAAAGCGCAAAAGAACCACAGCGAAAACCCGAACCCAAAAAATGAGGCTGCTCTCGACGCCGCCAAAACCGCGTACGAACAAGCCCAACAGAACCACGCGGCTGCCCGAGCATCCGTCCCGGCCGACTCCATACCCCCCACCGCCTTTTCCGAGCGAGACCTCCGTCGCATCCTTGGGCCCGACTTCGCCGCCATGAACGACGGCCACCGGCACGTCGTGATCGCCACTATCGCGCGGATGAGCTTGGCGTTTCACGCTGACAACAGCGTCGGGAACAGCCCCGAGCGAGCTCCCGATGGCGAGTCCCCCTACCAGGGCGCACCACGACAGCAAGCCAAGGATCGGGAAGACCCGGCTACCGAATTCGATGAGTCAGTGGCGGCCGCACGGCGGGCCAACGCATCGAACGGAAAAGCAGATGAGATCCCCAAGAAGTACCGTGAACCCGACAGCGACGCGTACCGGGCACTACAGGATCTCCAGCGCGCGAGGTCGAATTCCGACAGAGAAAACATAAAGCCAAATATCGGCCTTTTGCTGAGGGATGCGAAGGATAACGTACCCGACTTCTCCGACAAGAACTACGCGGTCGTCGAACTCGTAGATGCGGAAGGGAACAGCACATACGTTATCGATTCGTCAGTACCTGCTCAGAGCGATGGAACAACACCTCGCCATTCCGAGCGACACCTCCTCCAGTGGATAAACCGACTCAACGAAAGCAAGGGGGAAGGCAGCGCATCATACCGAATAGCCGGGCTCTATACGGAGCGTGAGCCTTGCGGCACTCCGAAGGAGAGCCCGGGGCATGCCGACTGTTCACAGGAGCTGCGGAAGGCATTGGCCGCTCAGAACATTCCGGTGTATTACAGCACCACATATCGGGAAGATTTTGATGCTCGAGGCGCTGAGCAGGAGAGTAAGCGCAGCGAACTGGTCGAAGCTCGCGAAAAGTTCATTGCCGAGAACAGCAACCTGTCAGAAGGGGCGCTACAAGGGGCGCTCAAGAAGATGGGACTGACCGACGCTAAAATAAAGTCCCAGGTGGACAAGGTTCGGACAGGCAATGAAACGGAGATGTCGCAGCAGATGGAAGACCATCTGAAAGTTGTGAGCGAGCTCTGGGCCAGGACGAGGATCTCCATGATGGAACGCGAGCGAGCAGGGACGGCAGTCGTCTAATGCCAATTCAGGATCAGGCACCGGAACCCATGTCGGCAGCAGAAGGTGCTGCTCTCATCGTCGAGTGGTGGCAGGAGGGCCGAACCAATGGCGAGTGGGTTCATGTGGTGGAGCAGGCCGGACACGACGGCGCGACGGCGCTGCGAGAGGTCCACGGCAGGGTCGACGGCAGCATCCTGGTAGATGCCACGGGTCGTACCACGGAGGAGCTGGAGGAGGAGATCCTCCACGCTCTGGGTATCGACCTGTCCCCCGGCAAACGCAGCGCCTGGCGTACTGCGCTTCGAAGGCTGAACGAAGGCCGCCTGGTCCTCGTCGTCAACGCCCACCGGGCCGGGACAACACGGCTCTCCTTTGAACCGGAGCGATTCTTTGCGCATGCCGTCGGCGGCTTGAGCCGTGGTCGGGCGGGGCTTGTTGTTCATGGCAGCCCGCGTAGGCGCGTCCCCAAAGCCCCGGTCGTTGTCCGTTTGGAAGGTGACGAGCAAGCCGGTAAGGGCTGGCCGGCGGCTGTCCGCGCATTGGCACTGTCGGAGCCTCGCGTGGTGCCCATGCGTATGTGGGCCGAACTCGCCGCCGCGCTGAGCGGAGAGCCGGTGGCTGAGCACGCTCTCCTTCGGGTGCTGGAGGAGTTCCCTGCCGAGCTGGCATCGGACGAGCGTGGCGTCCGTTTCAGCGATGAAAACTTCGCCGATGACTTGCGCCGGGATACGGCCGAGCAGGACATCAAGCGAGTCAATCGACGCATGGCGGACCGGCTGCTGAGCATGTCGGCAGAGTTCCGGCACCCTGAAGGGTGGAGTACTTCCGGCCCTGAAGGTGCGTATGCCGCAACGGGACTTGCCATGCATGCTGCGCAAGCCGGATATCTCCAGGATCTTCCGGAGGATCACGAAGGGCCCTGGGACGTCTTTGGCGTCGTGCAGGAGGATGCCGGCTCCGTGGCCAATATCCCGCAGGCGGTGCTGCTGGATGCCGCAGCCTGCGCAAACCCCGGGGCGCTCCCGGGCAACTCGGCCGCCGCGGACGCCTCTTACCTGTGGCTGTACGGAATCACCCCAGCGGCACAGACGGAATGGGCTGCCTGGCTGCATCTCATGGCCATGGCCCGAGGAGACCGTCCGTTCGCTGCCGCCATTGCCGACTCCGGTGTCCGCCTGCCGTGGAAGGTGAAGTGGACTCAGTGGCGGCCCCCCGGCGCCTACCACCACCGCTTTCTCCCGTGCAGGGGGTGCGACGGACTGGCCGAAGTGCGGTGGCAGGGCCTCCCGGCCATCGCCGGTCTCGACAGCAACAGTTCCGAAGGCACCACGACCATTTGGGACCCCACCACCGGCCATCTCCTCGCCGGTCCCTGGCATGGTGAGGAGATCCCGGAAGAGCACCACGCCGATCTGACCTGGCCCCCCGGGACCGAAGGTGACGGCCCTGGGCCCACCACATTCGACGAGCTTTTCGAAGCGATGCCGGATGAGCCCGACGTCCACCCTCTTCTGCTCGCCTCTCCCGCGCTGACCATGGGCGACGTGACCATCCTGGCTGGAAACGGCGGCCTGTTCGCCGTCGAGCCCGCCGAAGGAGGCAACTTCACCGGAACCAGCGCGCCCAGGTTCCGGCCGCTTTCCGGTCCCTACGTCGCCGCGAACGAAACCACTCCGGTGGATGCTCCCCCACCGTCCCCGGCGGACTTGATCGCGCTGTATGGAGCCGATGAGATCCGCAAGTTCAGGGCAGATCAGGTCCCCTCTGAGCTCACAGATGAAGCGACCCGCCGCACGCTCACCGAATTCGGCCTGCCTGCCATGCAGGAAAGCGGAATGGGCATCTATCCCTGGGGAAGCATCGGACGGCTGCCGGAAGTCTTCGAGGAGGTCTCCTGGCCGTCTGATATCGAGCCGCCGCAGGAGTCCGGACCGTTCTTCCAGATCGGCTTCTGGATGGGAGGCGACCTGGTCATCGACGGCCCCTCCGGACACGTACTCCGCGTTCCGACGGAACAGGAGGAAGAACATCTCGAAGGCCTGCCTGCCGCATGCAGCCTGGAGAGCTTCCTCACCCTGGTCGCCCTGTGGATCACCGGCCTCCGCCTCACATCGGTCATCGACGACACGGACGAAGTTTTCTTGTTGAGGCAGCACGTACAGGCAGCCCAGGGGGAAATCGACGAGGTCGGAGCCGAGGCCGCTGCTTGGTCCTACATCTTCTCCAACGAGTGACGGTGGCGGGGACGCGGTGAGGGTCCACTCGCCGGACCAGGTTGGGTCTTTGCGTTCGGCCCGGGGATCGAGTGCGATGACAGCGGAAAGCGCCGTGGCGCGCGTCGAATCGTGGCTGGAGGAGCCACACAGGCTGTACGAAACGTTTGCGATCCGCGGTGCCGCAGGCGCCGGGAAAACGCGGCTGCTGCAAGGCTTGGCGGACCGCATTCCGGATGCCGCTCCGGCGACCGTCGAGGAAGCGTTGGCGATAGCCCGCACCAGATTCCGGCCGCTCTGCCGCGGTGGCACCCCTGCATCCGTGCACATCCAGGAATTCGACATCGGCTTCCTCGCCTACGCCGTGTTCCCACCCACCGAGCCTCGTTCGTTCGGCGGCAGTCACCTCGTCATCTCCAAAGCCGACGGGCGACTTACCTTTGTTCCCGATCACCCGCCACATTCTGCGATGACCTCTACCGCATGAGAGTCGCCGTGCCGCCCCGGCGTTCGGGCGGCCCAGGTGCTTTCAGGCCAGCTCGTCCGCGAGCAGGTCCATCAGCAGCCCGTCCGCCCAGCCACCCGTCCGGTAGTCGCGGCCGTACGCACGCATGATGCCCACCGGTTTGAAGCCGGCCTTGCGATAGCTCCGGATCGCGGCGGTGTTATCGGCGGCCGGGTCGATGGTCAGCCGGTGGTGGCCGCGCTCATGGATCAGCCACCGCGCCAGCGTGCGTACGGCATCGGTGCCGAGGCCCTGGCCGTGCCGCTTCGCCGTGAGGAAGATGTCGATGCCGGCGTGCCGGAACTCGGGGTCGGTCTCCTCGGAGAACTGGATCGCTCCGATGACCTCACCGTCGAAGAGGACGGCGTGGGGGACGTTCGCGGTGCGCAGCCGGGCCGAGACCTCCCAGCCCACCGTCGACTTGCCGACGCCGGCCCGTCCGCCGATGAGCAGTAATTCTGCGGATGTCGGTGCAGGTCTCTCCGACTGGTTCATGGAGGCAGGGTGGCAGGGTGCGGCTGCCCACACGACCTGTTTTCCCTTGTGGTCAGGCGTCCACCGGTGTGGTCCCAACGCGTCGCCGGACCGTAGGGAGAGGGAACCGGAGCCGGGCTCACCGGCCCACCCGTTTCGCAGAGATGCAATGCACGCTTCACGCCCGTGCGGCAGAGTGGACGGTCGCACCGTCGGTGATCGACGATCACCGGGAGGTTACGAGCGCAGGGGGCGACGTGCCATGACGGAGATCGACAGGCGGAGGCTGTTGGCGGCCGGCGGTGGGGTCGCCCTGGCCGCGGGGCTGGCGACGGCGTGCGGTTCCAACACCGGGCGGGGTGGCGGTGGTTCGGGGCCTGAGATCAGCCAGTGGTACCACCAGTACGGCGAGACCGGCACCGAGCGGGCCGTGAAGCGGTATGCCGCCGCGTACAAGAAGGCCGGGGTGCGGGTGCAGTGGCGGCCGGGGGATTACGACCGGCAGGCGGCGGCCGCGCTGCTCACCGACTCGGGGCCGGATGTCTTCGAGGTCAACGGGCCGCTGCTGGACCAGATCCAGGGCGGGCAGGTCGTCGATCTGACGGCCGAGGTCGAGCCGGTCAAGGACGACTTCCACCAGGCCGTGCTGGCGCCGAAGATCTGGCAGGACAAGATCTGGGGCATCCCGCAGGCCGTGGACATGCAGGTGCTCTATTACCGCAAGAGTCTGTTGAAGAAGGCCGGGGTGCAGCCGCCGCGGACCCTCGATGAGCTGGTGGACGGGGCGAAGAAACTCAGCGACAAGAAGACCAAGGGGCTGTTCCTGGGGAACGACGGCGGGGTGGGGGTGCTCGGTGGGACGCCGCTGTTCGCCGCGGGGCTGAGCCTGATCGGTGAGGACGGCAAGGCCGGGTTCGACGATCCGGCCGCGGCGCGGGCGCTCGGGAAGATCCGGCAGTTGTACGCGGACAAGTCGTTGCTGCTGGGGGCGCCCACGGACTGGTCCGATCCGGCTGCGTTCATCCAGGGGCTGACCGCCATGCAGTGGTCAGGGCTGTGGGCGCTGCCGCAGATCAAGAAGGCGCTGGGGGACGACTTCGGGGTGCTGCCGTTCCCGAAGGACGGGAGCGGAGGGAAACCGTCCGTTCCGGTGGGCGCCTACGGCTCCGCGGTCAGCGCGCGGAGCAAGCGCAGGTCGGAGGCGAAGGCCTTCGCGAAGTGGCTCTGGGTGGACCGCACCGACTTCCAGCAGGACTTTGCGCTGTCGTACGGGTTCCACATTCCGGCGCGGATCTCGCTGGCGAAGAAGGCCGAGCAGTTGCAGTCCGGCCCGGCGGCGGACGCGGTCCGGTTCGCGACCGATCACGGCTATGCCGAGCCACTGTTGTGGACGACCGCGGACCGTACCGCCTATCAGGACGCACTGAGCCGGATCATCAAGGACGGCGCCAACCCGGAGAGTGAGCTGAAGACGGTGGTGCGCAAGGTCAACGCCGAGCTTCAGCGGGTCAGGAAGAAGTGACGGCGGAAGGGACCGAAGAAGCGGTCGAAGGGGCGGACGGAGGGCCGGACGGAGCGCCGGGCGGAGGGGCAGCCGGAGGGCCGGTCGGCGACGTGGCGGCCGGCAGGGCCGCGGCGGCCCCGGGCGCCGGACCCCGCTCGCCCGGCGCCCGCTCGCCCGGCGCCCGATTGCTCGGTCCGCAGCGGCGGAACCTGTGGTTCTGGGTCTTCGTCGGACCGTTCGCGATCGGGCTGGGCCTGTTCACGTACGTGCCGTTGGCGTGGAGCGTCTACCTGAGCTTCTTCGACGCGCACAACACGGTGAGTCCGGCCGGGCCGGACTTCGTCGGGCTGGGCAACTACGCGACGATGCTGACCGACGGCGCGTTCCTCGGAAGTCTCGGCACCTTTGCGCTGTTCACCGTCTTCATCGTGCCGGCCACCTACGCGCTCTCGCTCGCGCTCGCGCTGATGGTCAACCGGCTGCGCTTCGCCCAGGCGTTCTTCCGCTCGGTGTTCTTCCTGCCGACGGCCTGCTCGTATGTGGTCGCGGCGGTGATCTGGAAGCTGTCGATCTTCAACGGAGTGCGGTTCGGGCTGGCCAACACCGTGCTGGGGTGGTTCGGCGCGGACCAGACCGCCTGGCTGTCGACGACCGATCCGCCCTGGTACTGGCTGGTCATCGTGACCGTACGGCTGTGGCTCCAGGCCGGTTTCTACATGATCCTCTTCTTGGCGGGGCTCCAGCGGATCTCGCCGCAGTTGTACGAGGCGGCGGCGGTGGACGGGGCGCGCCCCGGCTGGCAGACCTTCCGCCACATCACCTTCCCGCAGTTGCGCGCCACATCGGTGGCGGTGGTGCTGCTACTGGTGATCAACGCGTTCCAGGCGTTCGACGAATTCTACAACCTGCTGAGCGACGCGCGCGGCTATCCGCCGTACGCCCGGCCGCCGTTGGTCTATCTCTACTACACGGCCCTCGGACGGGATCAGAACCTCGGGCTGGGCAGCGCGGGTGCGGTGATCCTCGCGCTGATCATCGCGGTGGCGACGGTGGTGCAGGCCCGCTGGTTCGGCCTCGGCCGCAAGGAGGAGTGAGCACCGATGCATCACGCGCTGACCAGGGCCGGGCGCGCCCTGCGGGTGGTCCTCCTGATCGTCCTCGCGCTGCTGTTCCTGATTCCGTTCTATCTGCTGGTGCGCAACGGCCTGGCCACGGAACGGGACATCACGGCACCCGGCTGGACGCTCTTCCCGCACACGCTCCAGTGGTCGAATCTCACCGAGGTGTTCCGGGACCCGAACCTCCCGCTGGGGCGGGCGCTGCTCAACTCCACGCTGATCGCGGTGTCGACGACGATCGGTACGGTGCTGCTGGCCTCGCTCGCGGGCTACGGCCTGGCGCGGATCCCGTACCGGCACGCCAATGTCGTCTTCTACGCGGTCCTGGGGACGCTGATGGTGCCGGCGGCCGTGACGTTCGTGCCGAGCTTCGTCCTGGTGTCGACGCTCGGGTGGATCTCCACACTGCGCGGGCTGGTCGTCCCGACGCTGTTCAGCGCGTTCGCCTGCTTCATCTTCCGGCAGTACTTCCTGGGCTTCCCCAAGGAGCTGGAGGACGCGGCGCGGGTCGACGGGCTCGGTTACTGGCGGACGTACTGGCGCGTCGTGGTCCCCAACGCCCGCCCGGTCTTCGCCGCCGTCGGCACCATCGTTTTCATCGGGGCCTGGAACGCCTTCCTGTGGCCGCTGGTGATCGGGCAGGACCAGGAGGCCTGGACGGTGCAGGTGGCGCTGTCGACGTTCACCACCGCGCAGAACCTCAATCTGCATGAGCTGTTCATGGCCGCGGCCGTGTCGATCGCCCCGCTGGTGGTGGTCTTCCTGCTGCTCCAGCGGTACATCGTCGCGGGGGTGGAGCGCAGTGGGATCGATGACTGACAGGTGATGACTGCCGGACTGAGCACTGCCGGACTGAGGACTGCCGGATCGAGGACTGCCGGATTGAGGACGCCTGCATGAGGGGGTACGGTGCGTGGCATGAGCACGCACCTGTACGTCCGTGAGGCGGAGTCGCGCGACCGCGGCCCCCACGGCGAGTGCGCGCCCCGCGGCCTGAGCTTTCTGCGCCGCCGCGGCCGGGTGGGATCTCCCCCGGCCTGTTGTTTCTGTACGTCCTGACGCCTTCGCGCGCCGACGTCCGGCGGACGGTGGTCCGACGGCCGCGTCCGCCTCGGCTGCACGACGCTTCCCACCGCCATGCGATGGCCTCACCATTTCCCCCGCCTCCCCTTCGCCCCGCCTCCCCTTCGCCCCTTTCCCCCCTCCCCCCGTCTCCCTCTCTCGCCTTCAGGAGGACCAGTTGACGACTCTCGTCGATTCCGCGGCTCCGTCCACCCCCGCCCTGCGCCCCCACCGCATTCCTGCCGACGGGCTGTACGAAGGGCAGCGCACCCTGCGCCGGACGCCCGACGGCTGGGACGACCGGCCGTACGAGCGCTTCGAGGCCGTGCCGCAGGCGGCCACCATCGGGGCCGAAATCCGTGGGCTGGACCTGTCGCGCCCCCTGGACGACGGCCTGCGCGCGGAGCTGAACCGGGCGTTGCTGGAGTGGAAGGTGCTGTTCTTCCGCGGGCAGCATCTGAGCTCCGGGGCGCAGCGCGAATTCGCCCGCAATTGGGGTGAGCTGGAGACCAACCCGTTGCTGGCACGGGGCGAATCGAAGGATGTGGTGCGGTTCGACAAGGCCGTCGGCGGGGTCACGACGTTCGAGAACGTATGGCACACCGATGTCACCTTCCGGGAACGGCCCGCGCTGGGTGCGGTGTTGCAACTGCGTGAGGTCCCGCCCAGCGGTGGCGACACGATGTGGGCCGATATGGCCGCGGCATACGACAATTTGCCTCCGGAAATCCGGGCACGGATCGACGGGGCGCGGGCGGTGCACGACTATCTCCCGGGTTTCGCGCGCTTCTACTCCGCGGCTCAACTGGCGCCATTCCAGGAGGAGTTCCCTCCGGTTGAGCATCCGGTGGTGCGCCGGCACCCGGAGACCGGGCGGCGGATGCTGTTCGTCAACGCCTCCTTCACCACCCGGATCGTGGGCCTGGAGGAGGCGGAGAGCGACCGGCTGTTGCGGCTGTTGTTCCAGCAGGCACAGGTGCCGGAGTTTCAGGTGCGGTGGCAGTGGCAGGCGGGGGATCTCGCGTTCTGGGACAACCGCGCCACCCAGCACTACGCGGTGAACGACTACGGGACGCACCGCCGGGTCGCCGAACGCGTCGCCATCGCGGGCGATCGCCCCTACTGACCGGCGGACTCGGGTACGTCCTGCCGCCGGCCGGGGTGTAACCGCCCGGCTGGACGTGCCCCACGGGCCCGGCGACATGGCCGACGCGCGGCCGGCCGCGGGGGCGCCCAGGCCGGCCGCGCCCGCCGCTCCCCCTCACCCCAGACGTTCGTACGCCGCCGCCTCCGCCGGGCGCGCACCGCGCAGCAGGGCCGCGCCCAGCGGGGTGAGGGTGTGCAGCACCGCGTTGCCCTGCCGCAGGGTGACCAGCAGGCCGGCATCGCGGAGCACCGTCGCATGCTGGCTGGCGGAGGCCAGCGAGACATCGGCGCGGCGGGCGAGCTCGCTGGTGGTGCAGCCGACGCCGATGCCCTGGAGTATCTCGGAGCGGGTCCGGCCGACGAGCCGGCCGAGGGAACGTTCCGGCGGGACCTGCGGTGAGAGCCTCGGCGACTGGTGTTCCACGGGGTAGACCAGCACGGGCGTCAGTTCCGAGTTGTGGAAGGTGACGGGGGTGCGGCGGCAGAAGTACGACGGCAGCAGCAACAGCCCCCGGCCGCCGAGGTGGAGATCGCGGTCCACCGGATAGTCGACCTCCAGGACCGGCGGGCGCCAGCGCATCATCGGCGAGAGCGAGGCGAGCAGCCGGTCCGCGCCGCCGTCCAGCAACGCCCGGCCGCGGGCCGCCCGGTCGGCCTCTATCCGGCTCTGGACGCGCGGCCAGTGCGGGGCGACGGCCGCCTCGTAGTAGCGCTGGAGGATCCCGGCGAGCCGGCCGAGGGCACGGGCGTCCCCCTCGGCCATCGCCCGTATCCACGACGGGAACGGGCGGGCGGCCGTGGAGAGCCGGGCCAGTTCCTCGTGCAGCCGGGCGGCGGGCGTCTCGCGCAGCGCGGCGAGCGCGTCGGTCATGCCGAGGAGCCCTTCGGCGGGCGTCAGGAAATCGGGAAAATACCCGCGGGTGGGCACGAGCGGCGCCAGCAGTCGCGCTTCGCCATTCAACCTTCCACGTGTTTCCGATCGCCATTTGCCGAACGCCGAATCGTCCCGTCGGTCGCGCAGCCGGTGAAAGCTTAAGACGGTCTCCCACAGTGCGTCCGGGCGTGCCGCAATGCGCACACGGGCCAGATCGAGTCCACTGAAATGGACGCGTAACACCGAACCCCCACCCCTGGTTTCCTCAGTCGGCCCCCGGCACGCCTGAGTATGCACGCCAACACGCGCGGTCACCATGCCCTTTTGGCCAGACTTGAAAGTGGTCGCGCCACCGGGCGGGCGCGAGGAATGCTTGTACTCAATTCAGCGGCGGCGCGAACGGACCGGATTGCTCGATCCCGTGGGGGGTGATGGGCAACCACCCGGCCGCTCGGCAGCCCCGCTGAAGGCCGCACCCCGCGCCGACCGGGGTGACGGCAGCTCCCGAGGGGGGAGTCCGGAGAAAGACGAGGGCGGCACCTCCGCACAGGTGCCGCCCTCGTTCGGGTGCCGGAACCGACAGCCAGGCGGCTGAGGGTGTGCCCTGCCGCCGGCTCCGGTGGTCCTTCAGGTCACCGCAGGCGCACTCGGCGCCCACGGTGACCGGTGGGATCAGCGGTTGCCACTGCCCCTGGTGCGATCAGCGACTGTCGCTGCCCTTGGACTCCGCGGCCGCGCGGCCCGCCTCCAGGCGTGCGACCGGGATGCGGAACGGGGAGCAGGAGACGTAGTCCAGGCCCACCTCGTGGAAGAAGTGGACCGACTCCGGGTCGCCGCCGTGCTCGCCGCAGACACCGAGCTTGAGGTCCGGGCGGGTGGCCCGGCCGGCCGCGGCGGCGTTGCGGACCAGGGAGCCCACGCCGTCCTTGTCGATGGTCTCGAACGGGCTGACGCCGAAGATGCCCTTCTCCAGGTACGCGGTGAAGAAGCTGGCCTCGACGTCGTCGCGGCTGAAGCCCCAGACCGTCTGCGTGAGGTCGTTCGTACCGAAGGAGAAGAAGTCGGCGGATTCGGCGATCTGACCGGCCGTGAGGGCGGCGCGGGGCAGCTCGATCATCGTGCCGAGGGTGAGCTTGAGGTTGACGCCGTGGGCCTTCTCGACCTCGGCGATGACCTGCTCGGCCTCCTCGCGGACGATCTCCAGCTCCTGGACGGTGCCCACCAGCGGAATCATGATCTCCGCACGCGGGTCGCCCTTGGCGTTCTTGCGCTCGGCGGCCGCCTCGGCGATCGCACGTACCTGCATCGCGAACAGCCCGGGGATGACCAGGCCCAGGCGGACACCGCGCAGACCCAGCATCGGGTTCTGCTCGTGCAGCTTGTGCACGGCCTGGAGGAGCCGCAGGTCGTTCTCGTTGGCGTCCTTGCGGGCCTCGGCGAGCGCGACGCGCACCGACAGCTCGGTGATGTCGGGCAGGAACTCGTGCAGCGGCGGGTCCAGCAGCCTGACCGTCACCGGCAGTCCGTCCATCGACTCGAACAGCTCGATGAAGTCGGCCTTCTGGAGCGGCAGCAGCTGGCTGAGCGCCGCGTCCCGGTCGCTCTCGGTGTCGGCCAGGATCAGGCGCTCGACCATCTCGCGGCGCTCACCGAGGAACATGTGCTCGGTGCGGCACAGGCCGATGCCCTGGGCGCCGAACCGGCGGGCGCGGGCGGCGTCCTCGGCGTTGTCGGCGTTGGCCCGTACGCGCAGCCGGCGTACCCGGTCCGCGTACGCCATGATCCGGTGGACGGCCTTGACCAGCTCGTCGGCGTCGTCGGCGCCGGCGTGCATCCGGCCCTCGAAGTACTCCACGACGGGGGACGGCACGACCGGCACCTCGCCGATGTAGACCTTGCCGCTGGAGCCGTCGATGGAGACGACGTCGCCCTCCTCGATGACGGTCCCGTCCTGGGTCGTCATCTTGCGGGACTTGGTGTCGACCTCCAGCTCCTCGGCGCCGCAGACACAGGTCTTGCCCATGCCGCGGGCGACGACGGCGGCGTGCGAGGTCTTGCCGCCGCGGGAGGTGAGGATGCCCTCGGCGGCGATCATGCCGTTGAGGTCGTCGGGGTTGGTCTCCCGGCGGATCAGGATGACCTTCTCGCCGGAGCGCGACCACTTGACGGCGGTGTACGAGTCGAAGACGGCCTTGCCGACCGCGGCGCCCGGGGAGGCGGCGATGCCGCGGCCGATCATCTCGGACTTCGCGCCCAGGTCGAAGCGGGGGAACATCAGCTGCGCCAGCTGCGCACCGTTGACCCGCTGGAGGGCCTCGGCCTCGTCGATCAGACCCTGGTCGACGAGCTGGGTGGCGATCCGGAAGGCGGCACCGGCGGTGCGCTTGCCGACCCGGGTCTGGAGCATCCACAGCTTGCCGCGCTCGATGGTGAACTCGATGTCGCACAGGTCCTTGTAGTGCGTTTCGAGCGTCTCCATGATCTGCATCAGCTGGTCGTACGACGCCTTGTCGATCTGCTCCAGGTCCGCGAGCGGGACCGTGTTGCGGATACCGGCGACGACGTCCTCGCCCTGCGCGTTCTGGAGGTAGTCGCCGTAGACGCCCTGGTGACCGCTGGCGGGGTCGCGGGTGAAGGCGACACCGGTGCCGGAGTCGGGGCCGAGGTTGCCGAAGACCATGGAGCAGACGTTGACCGCGGTGCCGAGGTCGCCGGGGATACGCTCCTGGCGGCGGTAGAGCTTGGCGCGGTCGGTGTTCCACGAGTCGAAGACCGCGCGCACGGCGAGGTCCATCTGCTCGCGCGGCTCCTGCGGGAAGTCGCGGCCGGTCTCCTTGGCGACGATGTCCTTGAAGTGCCCGACCAGGCTCTTGAGGTCGGCCGCGTCCAGCTCGATGTCGACGCGGATGCCCTTGGCCTGCTTGGCCTCCTCCAGCGCCTCCTCGAAGAGCTCGCCGTCGACGCCCAGCACGGTCTTGCCGAACATCTGGATGAGGCGGCGGTAGGAGTCCCACGCGAAGCGCTCGTCGCCGGCCTGCGCGGCGAGGCCGGAAACCGACGCATCGGAGAGGCCGATGTTGAGGACGGTGTCCATCATGCCGGGCATGGAGAACTTTGCCCCGGAACGGACCGAAACAAGCAGCGGGTCATCGGCCTGGCCGAGCTTCTTGCCCATCTTCTGCTCAAGGGCGTCGAGGTGCTCGGAGACCTCGGCACGCAGTGCCGCGGGCTCGCTGCCGCTGTCGAGGTAGACCTTGCAGGCTTCGGTGGTGATGACGAAGCCGGGAGGGACGGGAAGTCCCAGGTTGGTCATCTCGGCGAGGTTCGCACCCTTGCCGCCTAGCAGGTCCTTGAGGTCCTTGTTGCCCTCGGTGAAGTCGTAGACGAACTTCGCGGACGAAAGCTGGGTTACGTGGGGATCTTGTGTTTCCGGCACGGCACTGACTCCTCGCCGACGGGCTGCCCTGACGGCGAGGAACATACCCAGATCGAAGGCGTATGGGTACGTCCACTTGGTCGACATACCTGTGTAACCAGTCGTCCGCCAGCAGATCGAAAGTGATCACGCATTTGGAAGACCGTTCAACACCTGAATGCACCACTCCGCTACGCATTCAAAATGACCTAGATGTGCTACGCACTGCGACGAATGGAGTAATCAGTCGAACACATGAAGCGTGGCACCCGGTGCCACCATTGGAGAGATGGAGTCCCGCGCGAGACGCTCATATGAGCGCGCCCCCTATCAAGGGTGGCGAGAATCACGCGCTCATGTGTGACGGGGTCCCATCATTTGGACCCTCTCCAGCTCCTCGATCGACCACCTGATTCGAGGAATGCGTCCACCAGGGCGCGCGCCCGCTGCCGTACGGCCGGCAGATCAGCCCGCAATTCGGCCACCCACCGCGCCGGGTCGACCCCGACCTCAGCCGCGACCGCCTCCCCGTCCTCCTCGAACCGGGCCTGCCACACCTCCGGCGTCAGCTCCGGAGGGAGCTGCACCCCGATCAGGATCAGGCCATGGTTCCCGGGCCGCCGGAAAGCTCACTTCCCCCTCCGGGGTCGTATACCGCTCGCCGGCTCGACGAGCAGCTCGTCGAGCTCATAGCACCGCTCGGCCGGCCGCTCGCCTGCGTAGCCCGCGGTGGACGGATAGTCGTGGACGACGGCCAAGGCGCGCAGGCGGGGCGCCTTCCTCCTGTGCAGAGCCCGCAGCCTCAGTAGAGCCCACAGCCGCAAAGGGAAAGGCGCCCGGCGGGGGTGTCCCGGCCGAGCGCCCTTCTCATGTGGAGGCGGCGACTGGTGGTAGTCAGCCACCCACCACTTGCGGCTGGTGCGGTGGCCCGGGGTGCAGACCACGTGGCTCTTCGCCGTCACCTTGAGGAAGCAGCGCGCGACGGGGTTCCCGTAGACGGTCTTGTCCCCGTCATGGAAGGAGCCGACGCTCCACGACAGGGACCACTTCCGCCCATCGGCATTGCACGCCTTCGCGTAGACGTAGCCGCCGGTCGGCTTATGCGCCGTCAGACACGGGCCCCAGGTGGAGCTGGAGGCCGCCGAAATGATCTGTTCGCCGGGATTGGGCGCCCAGTTCTGCTCCGGTCGCCGGTGCGGCACTTCACTGCCGTGACCCGCTTGTCGAAGCCGTTGCCGCCTCCCGCCTGGCGAGTCGGACGGGTCCCCTACCCCTTGGCCCGTCGTCCGCTCCGTCGCGGACGGGGGTCCTGGCCGTCCAGCAGCTCCAGCCGCCGGCCCTCGCCGCGGGCCTCGACCTGCACCACGATCCGGCCCAGCAGATCCGCCAGGTCCAGTGCCTCGTCGTCGCTCAGCCCCTCGGTGACAAAGGCTTCTTCGGCGTTGAACTCCGGGAAGACCCGGGTCATCAACCGCTCGCCCTCGGGGGTGAGCGCGAGCAGGGCGAGCCGCCCGTCGGTCGGGTGCCCCTTGCGCTCCATCAGGCCTCGGGCCTGGAGGGTGCGGGCGACGCCGGTCAGCGTGCCCTTGGAGATACCGGCCTCCTCGGCGACCCTGCGGGTCTCCCCCTCGCCCCGGACCCACACCACCCACAGCACGACGAAGGAGGTCCAGGTCAGCTCGGCGTCGCGCAGTACGGAGTTCTCGAAGTGCTGCCGTACGGCGGCCGCGGCGCGGTAGATGCCGGCGACCGCGGCCATCCGCTCGTGGCGCACGGGGAGGTCACCGAGCTTGGCCCGGACGGCCTTCTCCGTGTCCCCGAGGGAACCGCGCCCGCTCACCACAGCATCTCCCTCGGCCTCGCCGGTCCCGCGCGTCCTGTACCGGGACTCGCGCACGGTCGTTACCCGAACTCGTGCGCAGCCATTACCGGAACCCGTGCACGGCCGTGGGCACTGCCGCACCACGCGCCGTGCACCACGCGCCCCGCACGGAACGCTCCGTACGGGCTCAAACGGTATCGCGAACCATACCGGTATGCCCGCATTCGCTCACCGGCGCGCCCTATGCACCTAGGGCGCGTATCGGGCCGTGATCGATGATCATCGCGGCTTCCGGGGCGGGTGCCCGTCTGGGGTGCGGGGCCCGGCGGTCTGCGGCTGCGCCGTGTGGGTGCGAGTGGCCGGAAGCGGTGCCGCGGGCAGGCAGCGGCGGGGCCCGGGGGTCCCGGCTGCGTGCCCGCCGGGAGGGTGTGTCAGACCATGGCGAGCCGCTCCACCAGCAGCTCCACCCTTGGCTCGGTGTCCTCCGGCGGCAGACGTCCCGCCCGGGTCAGGGTCGCCAGCCCGTGCAGGGACGCCCAGAACACCTCGGTGAACAGCCCCGGGTGGACGCCGTCCCCAGCGACCTCGCCCAGGCTCTCCAGCAGCGCGGCGAAGGCGTCCTTGAGAGGTTCCGGGGTGTCCTCCTTCGCGAACGCCAGGCCGCCGTCGAGCTGGAACATGGCGTCGTAGACCGCCGGGTTGCGTTCGGCGAAGTCGAGGTAGGCGCGGGCGAGGGCGGTGACCCGCTCGCGCGGGCTGTTCGCGCGGGAGGCCGCGGCACGCACCGCCGCGGCCATCTCGGCGGCGCCCTGGAGGGCGACGGCGCCGATGATCTCCCGTTTGCCGCGAAAGTGGCTGTAGAGGACGGGCTGGCTGTATTCGATGCGCTCGGCGAGCCGGCGGGTGGTGACCGCGTCCCAGCCCTGCTGCTCGGCGAGTTCGCGGGCCGTCGCCAAGATGAGGCGTTCGCGGGCCGCCCGTTCGCGCTCCTTGCGTTCCTGTACCGACATGATTAGATCCTAGCACCGCTAGACATGCGAGCGGCAGCAGTACTAGCGTTGCCACATCAGCTAGCAACACTAGATTCCGAGAGGGCCGTCATGCTCAACGCACTCCAGGTCTTCACCACCGTGGTCGTCGGCGTGATGGTGGGGGTGGAGTTCTCCGTCGCCTTCGTCATCAACCCGATCCTCAACGCACTCCCCGGCGACAGTGGCCAACTCGGCCGCGCCCACGGGGGCCGGATGCTCGGCGCCGTGATGCCGGTCTGGTACATCACCTCGCTCGCCCTCGTCGCGATCTGGGCCGTCGCCGGATGGCACCACCACGGCACCGGCCTCGTCGTCACCGCCGCCGCGCTGCTGATCCTCAGCGTGATCATGTCGATCCTGCTGCTCGTCCCGATCAACAACCGGGGCAAGACCTGGACCCCTGACAACCGGCCCGCCGACTGGAAGCAGCAGATGAACCGCTGGGACCGCTTCCACTACGTCCGCGTCGCCGTCATCATCGCCGCCTTCGCCCTGCTGGCCGCCGCCCTCACCTGAGCCCGCGGGCTCACCCGCCCGGTCGTCAGCCGCGACACCAACACCCTCGAACTCCGCTGGTATCCCCAGGACGCGGGCCCCAGCGACAACCACTGACCGACAGCGAGAGGAAGTACCGAAAATGGCCAAGCTGGAGAGTCTCGACCCGCACACGCCGATGTTCGCGCAGTTCAAGGAGAAGACCGGGCCCATCGTCCTGGCCAACACCTTCTTCGTCCCGAAGGAGAGGACTGCCTCGTTCCTGGCCCTCTTTCGCAGGCAGGCCGAGTTCATGAAAGCTCAGCCGGGATTCGTCTCCCTGCAAATGCACAAGGGAACGGCGGACAGTCAGCTTCTGATGAACGTCGCGGTCTGGAAGTCGACCGAGGCGCTCGCCACGGCGTTCGGCAGCCCGGAGTTCCAGCGCATGGCGGCCGAGTTCCCCGACGACGTCGTGTCGTACCCGCACATCTTCGAGCAGATCGACGTATGACACGGCAGCGGTCGCCGCGTTACGGGGTCGATGTCCTCGTGCTCAGCCCTGCGGGCGGGCGATCCAGCTCCGGATCTCCTGCGACACCTCGCACACGCCCGACAGCCGGGAATGCATGCCGCTCAGAGCGCACAACTGCGATCCCGACAAACTACGCCCCTCGATGACCTGCGCGGCTCCCGGCTCTGGTTCGGGCGGCCCCCGGGCCGCTGCCCGGCCGAGCCGCGCCACAGCGGTCCGGCTCAGCCGCCCGACGTGTCCAGCTCCGCGTCCGCGTCCACGCCCGCGCAGTCGTAGGGGTCGTCCAGCCAGCCGTCCGGCAGGACCACCCGGTTACGGCCCGACGTACGGCCGCGCGGGCCGTCCGCGCCCACCGGCCACGGCTGGTCGAGGTCCAGCTCCGACAGCAGCGCGTCCAGCTCGTCGAGGGAGGAGGTGACGGCGAGACTGCGGCGCATCTCGGAGCCGACCGAGAAGCCCTTGGTGTACCAGGCGACATGCTTACGGAAGTCGATCACGCCGCGCGCCTCGTCGCCGATCCACTCGCCGAGCAGGGTGGCGTGCCGCAGCATCACGGCCGCGACCTCCTTGAGGGTCGGCTGCGCGTAGGTCCCCGTCCCCTCGAAGGCGGCGACCAGATCGCCGAACAGCCAGGGCCGCCCCAGGCAGCCGCGCCCCACGACCACTCCGTCGCAGCCCGTCTCACGCATCATCCGCTCGGCGTCGTCCGCCGACCAGATGTCGCCGTTGCCGAGCACCGGGATCTCCGGGACATGCTCCTTGAGGCGTGCGATGGCGTCCCAGTCGGCGGTGCCGCCGTAGTGCTGGGCCGCGGTCCGCCCGTGCAGCGCGATCGCCGTGATGCCCTCCTCGGCCGCGATCCGCCCCGCGTCGAGGTAGGTGATGTGGTCGTCGTCGATGCCCTTGCGCATCTTCATCGTCACCGGCAGCCCGCCCGCGTTCGCCACCGCCTCACGCAGGATCGAGCGCAGCAGATTCCGCTTGTACGGCAGCGCCGAGCCGCCGCCCTTGCGGGTCACCTTCGGGACCGGGCAGCCGAAGTTCAGATCGATGTGGTCGGCGAGGCCTTCTTCCGCGATCATGCGGGCGGCCTTGCCGACGGTGTCCGGGTCGACGCCGTACAGCTGGATCGAGCGCGGCTTCTCGGTCTCGTCGAAGTGGATCAGCTGCATGGTCTTCTCGTTGCGCTCGACCAGCGCCCGAGTCGTGATCATCTCGCTGACGAACAGACCCTTGCCGCCGCTGAACTCCCGGCACAGCGTCCGGAACGGGGCATTGGTGATCCCGGCCATGGGCGCGAGCACCACGGGCGGCTGCACCGTATGCGGACCGATCTTCAGCAGAGTCATGACGGCAATACCTTCGGCTTTCTTCGGCTTCCTTCGGCGGGGCGGACGAGCCGCGGCCGTACGGGCGGTCCGGCCACTGCGATCTCCCATTGTCCCGCACCGCGCGAGTGGCCCCGCCAGGGCCGGACGCCCCGGATCGTTGTAGCGTTCAACCATGCCTGAGCTCAGCCGTCGACGGCGTCACCTGGTGCTGGCGATCTGCTGCATGAGCCTGCTGATCGTCAGCCTCGACAACACCATCCTCAATGTCGCCCTGCCGTCCATCCAGCACGAACTGCATGCCTCGGTCTCCGGCATGCAGTGGACGATCGACGCCTACACCCTGGTCCTGGCGGCGCTGCTGATGCTGGCCGGCTCCACCGCCGACCGGCTCGGCCGGCGCCGGATCTTCCTGGTCGGGCTGGTGGTCTTCGCCGTCGGCTCTCTGCTGTGCAGCCTGGCACCCGGCCTGGAGTGGCTGGTGGTCTTCCGGATGGTGCAGGCGGTCGGCGGCTCGATGCTCAATCCCGTCGCGATGTCGATCATCACCAACACCTTCACGGAACCGCGGGAGCGGGCCCGTGCGATCGGGGTGTGGGGCGGTGTCGTCGGCATCAGCATGGCGGCCGGGCCGGTGATCGGCGGGCTGCTGGTGCAGACCGTCGGCTGGCGCTCGATCTTCTGGATCAACGTCCCGATCGGCGCCCTCGCGTTCTTCCTGACCCTGCGCTACGTCCAGGAGTCCCGCGCTCCCCGGCCGCGCCGCGTCGACCCGGTCGGCCAGCTGCTGGTGATCGCGCTGCTCGGCTCGCTGACGTACGCAATCATCGAGGCCCCGGACGCCGGCTGGGTCTCCCCCGAAATCCTGACCTTCGTGCTGGTGGCGCTGGCCTCCCTGGTCGGTCTGATCGCCTATGAGCGACGCCGGCGCGAACCCCTCATCGACCTGCGGTTCTTCCACAGCGCACCGTTCAGCGGGGCGACGATCGTGGCGGTCTGCGCCTTTGCCGCGCTCGCCGGCTTCCTCTTCATCAACACCCTGTATCTACAGAACATCCGCGGCCTGTCCGCTTTGGGCGCCGGTCTCTACATGCTCCCCATGGCGGGGATGACGCTGGTCTTCGCACCGCTGTCGGGACGGCTGGTCGGCAGTCGGGGACCGCGTCTGTCGCTGCTCCTGGCCGGTGCGGCAATGGGGGCGAGCGGGCTGCTCTTCGCCGCGTTCGACGCCCAGTCGACGAATCCGCTGCTGTTCACCGGCTATGTCCTGTTCGGTATCGGATTCGGCCTGGTCAACGCGCCGATCACCAACACCGCGGTGTCGGGTATGCCCCGCACCCAGGCCGGTGTGGCCGCCGCCGTCGCCTCCACCAGCCGGCAGATCGGGCAGTCGCTCGGCGTCGCGGTGATCGGCGCCGTACTGGCAGGCGGGGCCCATGCCACCGCCACCGCGGACGCCTTCATTGCGGCCGGCCGCCCGGCGTGGTGGATCATCGCGGGCTGCGGCGCGGCCGTCCTGCTGCTCGGCGCCCTGACAACGGGCCGGTGGGCGAAGGCCACGGCCGACCGCACGGCGACACTGTTCGACGAGGAGGAACAGGGGCAACGGGCAGCGGGCGCGCGGCCGTAGGCGGCTCACGGCCACCGTTGTCCGAACGCCGCGTGCCGCTCGCGTCCGCCCGTCGGGCGGTTCACTGCCGGCCGCTCGCGTCCGCCCCTCACCGCGGGCCGCTGACGTCCCCCTCGGCCGTTCACCGCGGGCCACTGACCCGCCGCCTCGGCCCGTCATTGCGGACCGCTCACGCCCGCTCCCTCGGCCGTACGGTCACACCGAGACCAGCGCCGCCTCCTCGGCCAGCCGTTCCAACTGCTCCAACCGCTCCCGGGTCGTCGCGTCCACGGGCGTGTAGGACAGCAGCTTGGGGCCGGGGTTGGGCCCCGTCCACAGGCTCGTGGCGGACAGTTGCAGCACCCCCACCCGCGGATGCCGGAAGAGCTTGACGGAGCTCATCGGACGGATGACCTCATGCTGGGTCCAGATCTCCCGGAACTCCGGCGATGCCTCCGTCAGCCGCGCGACCAGCGCCTTCCAGGGCGGCTCCGCGACATGCCCGGCCATCGACGCCCGGAACTTGGCGGCCATCACCCGCATCGTGGCGTCCAGATCGACCACGCTCGACCGCCACACGGGATGGGTGAACGCCAGCCACATGCAGTTGCGGTCCTCCTCGGGCAGCGCGTCGAGGTCGCACATCAGGCGGCCGTAGGTGCTGTTGTAGGCGAGGATGTCGAACCGGCTATTCTGGACGACCGCGGGGAACGGCTCCAACTGGCGCAGCATCTGGCGCAGTTCGCGCGTGACACCCGTGCACTCCGTGCCCGGCATCGGGTCGACCGCCCCCGCCAGCGCGAACAGATGGCTGCGCTCGGCGCGGTCGAGCAGCAGCGCACGGGCGACCGCGTCCAGGACCTGCGGCGATACGTGGATGTCCCGGGCCTGTTCGAGCCAGGTGTACCAGGTGACGCCGACCGCGCCCAGGTGCGCGACCTCCTCGCGGCGCAGACCGGGCGTACGGCGGCGGGCGCCCCGTGGCAGTCCGACCTGCTCGGGCGTGATCCGCTCCCGTCGGCTGCGCAGGAACGCGGCCAGCTCGGCCCGGCGGGCGGCGTCATCGCGCGGGGCGGTGCCGTGCCGCGGGGCGGCGGCGGGGCCTGTGGCAGTCTGCGTCAGGGGCATGTCCACGGTCATGCCTCCAGCGTGCCGCAGTCCGCAGCCGGTTGCCAGGTAGCACCGGTACCAGGATAAGAAGACTCTGGTACCAGCTTGAGCACTCGACAACAGTCGGGTCCGTGAGCGATACCCGAGCACAGATGACCACCGCGGACGCCAGGGCCGCGACCCTCGACGCCCCGGCCACCCTCCCGGATGCCGCGCACCCCGGAGTCCCGGCGACCTCGGAGGCACCGGCCGCATCCGGCCCCGCCCCGCAGCGGCACCCGGCCACGACCGTCCTGACCCCGCTCGGCCTGCTGACCGTACTGCTGGGCGCGGCCCTGCCCATGATCGATTTCTTTATCGTCAATGTCGCACTGCCCACGATCGACCACGATCTGCACGCGGGGCCCGCGATGCTGGAGATGGTGGTGGCGGGTTACGGCGTCGCCTACGCCATGCTGCTGGTGCTCGGAGGCCGGCTCGGCGACATGATCGGCCGGCGCCGGCTGTTCCTCTGGGGCCTGGTCGCGTTCGGCCTGACGTCACTGGCCTGCGGTCTTGCCCCGGACGCCGGGACGCTGGTGGCCGCCCGGGTCGCCCAGGGGGCCGCGGCCGCGCTGCTGCTGCCGCAGGTGCTGGCCACCATCCAGGCCACGACCACCGGCAAGCGGCGCGCCAAGGCCGTCAGCCTCTACGGCGGTACGGCCGGTGTCGCGAGCGCCGTCGGCCAGGTGCTCGGCGGCCTGCTGGTCTCCGTCGACCTGGCGGGCACCGGCTGGCGCGCGGTCTTCCTGGTGAACGTTCCGATCTCCGCTGCGGCCTGGCTGCTGGCCGCCCGTACGGTCCCCGAGACCCGCTCCCCGCACCCGAGCCGGGTGGACGGTCCCGGGACCGCGCTGCTCGCCGCCACGCTGATCACCCTGCTGCTGCCGCTGACGGAGGGCCGGGCGGCCGGCTGGCCCCTGTGGTCCTGGATCCTGCTGGCCGTCTTCCCCTTTGCCGCCGCCGCGTTCTTCCTCGTCGAGCGCCGGGCCGAACGCACAGGGCGTACCCCGCTCGTCCCGCCCTCGCTGCTGCGGATCCCCTCCGTGAACAGCGGACTCACCATGATCATCCCGTTCACGCTGGGCTTCGGCGGCTTCATGTTCGTGGTCGCCGTCGCCCTCCAGAACGGCCTGCACTACGGCCCGTTCGCGGCCGGGCTGTCCCTGGCGCCGCTGTGCGTCACGTTCTTCTTCGCCTCGCTCGCCGGTCCGCGGCTGGTGATGCGGTTCGGGCGGCGGGTGGTGGTCGCCGGTTCGCTGATCCAGGGCATCGGGCTGATCGGCCTGGCGCTGACCGTGCACTCGGGCTGGCCCGCGATATCGGTGGCCGGGCTCGCATCGAGCATGGCCGTCCTGGGCCTCGGGCAGGGCATGGTGCTGCCGGTGCTGATGCGCATCGTGCTGAGCGAACTGCCGGTGACACAGGCCGGCGTGGGCGGCGGCGTCATGGTCACCACCCAGCAGTCCGGCCTCGCCCTCGGCGTGGCCACCCTCGGCACCCTCTTCCTCGCGCTGATCCCGTCCGTCGGCATCCGCGACGCGATGCTCGCCGCCCTGCTGACGCAGCTGGCGATCGTCGCGGGCACGACGACGCTGGCCCTGCGACTGCCCCGCACCCTGCGCTGACGCGCACTGACGACGACTGGCGTCCGCTGACGCGCACTGACATCGGCTTGCCTGCCCTGATCTGCGCTGACCTGCGCTGACCTGCGCTGACCTGCGAGGGAGCGAAGGACGAGGCCTGGCACTCACATATGGCAAAACACATGACGACTGACAGATATTGAAATCTGTCAGTCGTCATGCCATAGTGATTCTGGAACGTACGACATCCGCCCTACCTCCACGCCAACGCCCCCATCCCCACCCATCCCGTCCTCCAGGAGCACGCAGTGCAGACCCGCACCCTGGGCACCACCGGCCCACAGACCTCCGCCCTCGGCCTCGGCTGCATGGGCATGTCCGCCCTCTACGGCGACACCGACCGCAGCGAATCCATCGCCACCCTCCACGCCGCCCTCGACGCGGGCGTCACCCTGCTCGACACCGGCGACTTCTACGGCATGGGCCACAACGAACTGCTGATCAACGAGGCCCTGCGGACCGCCCCCGCGGCGGCCCGCGAGAAGGCGCAGATCAGCGTCAAGTTCGGCGCCCTGCGCACGGTCGAAGGCGGCTTCACCGGCTATGACGGCCGGCCGAACGCGGTGAAGAACTTCGCCGCGTACTCCCTCCAGCGCCTGGGCACCGACCACATCGACATCTACCGGATCGCCCGGGTCGACCCGGACGTTCCGATCGAGGAGACCGTCGGCGCCATCGCCGAGCTGGTCGAGGCCGGGCACGTCCGGCACATCGGCCTCTCCGAGGTCGGCGCCGAGACCCTGCGCCGGGCCGCCGCCGTCGCCCCGATCTCCGACCTCCAGATCGAGTACTCCCTCATCTCCCGAGGCATCGAGGAGGCGATCCTGCCGACCGCCCGCGAGCTGGGCATCGGCGTCACCGCCTACGGTGTTCTGTCGCGCGGCCTGATCAGCGGCCACTTCAGCCGCGACCGCAAGCTCGCCGCCAACGACTTCCGTGGCATGAGCCCCCGCTTCCAGGGCGAGAACCTCGACCGCAACCTCGACCTGGTGGACGCGCTGCGCAAGATCGCCGAGCAGAAGGGCGTCTCGGTCGCCCAGACCGCCATCGCCTGGGTGCTCTCCCGCGGCGAGGACATCGTCCCGCTGGTCGGCGCCCGCCGCCGCGACCGGCTCACCGAGGCCCTCGGCGCCCTGGCCGTCACCCTGGACTCCGACGACCTCTCCGCGATCGAGCGCGCGGTCCCGCCCGGCGCCGCCGCCGGCGACCGCTACCCCACCGACCAGATGGCCCACCTGGACAGCGAACGCTGACGCCAGGGGGCGCGAGCACCGGGGCCCGGTGACTTTCGAGGTCAACCATCGAGGTCCGGTGACCGACGGAGGTCCGGTGGTGACCAACGGAGGTCCGAAGCCGATCGGGGTCCGGCGCCGATCGGTGTCCGGTGACCAGCGAGGCCCGGTACCGATCGAGGCCCGGAGACGATCGAGGCCCGGAGACGTCCGAGGCCGGGTGGCCACCGAAGCGGGTACGGGGCGGAGCCAGGTACCGTCCGTACGTACCCGGCGCCCGGATCCGACGTGGTGTACACACGCACCCCGAGACCGGTTCCGGCACCCGCCGGTGTGCCACCGGTACCGCCCGGCACCACCCGCCGCCCCCGCCCCGCCCTCTCCGCCCTCTCCGAAAGGCCGACCCGCCCCATGCCGCCCGAGACGTTGACCCCAGAGCGCATCCTCGAAGCCACCGAGGAGGTGCTGCGCCGCTACGGCCCGGCCAAGGCCACGGTCGTGGATGTGGCGCGCGCCCTGGGCGTCAGCCACGGCAGCGTCTACCGCCACTTCCGTACGAAGGCAGCACTCCGGGAGGCGGTCACGGAGCGCTGGCTGGACCGCACGAGCAAGGAACTGTCGGTCATCGTCACGGCGGAAGGACCAGCTCCGGAACGCTTGGACCGCTGGCTGACCGCCCTCTTCGAGGCCAAGCGGCACAAGGCCGGCGACGATCCCGAACTGTTCGCCACCTATATGGCGTTGATCGGGGAGAGCGGCGGCGTGGTCGACCGTCACATCACCGATCTGGAAACCCAGCTCACCACCATCATCGAAGCCGGCGTCAGCGAGGGCGAGTTCCACACCCCCTCCCCCGCCACCACCGCCCGCGCCGTCTTCGACGCCACCGGCCGCTTCCACGACCCGTGTTACGCCCCCGAGTGGTCCCGCCCCGAAATCACCACCGACTTCGAGGCCGTCCGCGACCTGGTGCTGCGGGGCCTGCGCAGCTAGGGGGTGTCCGGGCGATCATGAGCGGAGCCACGGCACTTCGCCTTGATGTCCTGCTGGTTCAGCCTTTGACGGAGTGCCGACCGGAGCAACGGACCGAGCGTCAGGCTCAGCCACATGACCGGCCGACGGCAAGCTCAGGCCACCCACGCCCCGTCCCGCATGATGACTCTGCCGCGTAGTTCCTGCTCACCCCGCCACGCACGGACAGTCTTCGGCACCAAGCGGATATAGACAAAGGGGCCATCGTCGCGGCGTGGGTCCCATCCGAATTTTTCGACGAATGCCTGCGCTGCGCCCCCGGGCACCTCTTGGTCCGGGAAGCACTCCACCGTGCCCTGGAGAAGCACCACATCGGAGGTGTCCGGCAACGCCAGGCGCACACGCGGGTCTTCGCGGACGTTCCGTGCAGTCGCGGAGGTCGCACCAGTACACATCCACACCGCTTGCCCGTCCCACATGAACCACAGTGGCACCTGGTGCGGCCCGTGTTCAGGATGAGCTGTCGACACCCATACATCCCGCTCGGTGGTGAGCCGTTCCAGGGTTTCACGCCTACGTGCCGGCGCCTTGCGAGGAACGATCTTCGTGGTCTGCATGAGCGCCGACACTAGCCAGCAAGCGCGAAGCACACATCAGGCTCGGGACCTACTCTCAGCGACCGATGGATTCTCAGCCTTCAGGGCGCGGCGGAGCCTGGAGGCAGTGAGTCACATGATCGGGCGGACAAGCTCCAGCTGCGGCGTCCCGGAAGAGCCGCCGGACACGAACGGAGAAGGAACACGCCGGGCGGAGTCATTCTCCGGCCGGAGATGGTCGATCCGCCCCCGCTCGACCACGTTCAGGACCGCTCTCTATGATCAACCGGCTCATGACTGACAGTACGAAACGGGGAGACAGCAATGAGTTCCATGGTGAGTTCGCGGAGATGCCTGCGGACAGCGGCGATAGCGACGCTGGTGGTCTTGACGGCCGGCGCCTGCGGCTCGGAGCCGGAGCCGGCCAAGGGCACGCCCGTGACACGTCCGACGGCGCCGGCACTTGATGCGGTCGCGCCCCAGCATCCCGCGCCCGGCGAGAAGGCACCGGTGCTGGAGAAGATCAAGTACGAGCTCGAAACCAGGGTTCTCCGCATGGGCGGCATGGTCCCGAAGCCGACGAGCAGTTCCTGTGACACCGACGCGGTCGGCGACAAGCCCCAGAAGTTCACCTGTAGCGTCAAGTACCTGGGCATCGACGTGCCCTTCCGCGTGGAGACCACGGGCGGCTTCATCATGACGCAGTACACCGCGACGCCGGTCAAGGGCGGAGTGATCACCCGCGAAGGTGTGCGCGCCACGGCGTGGAAGCGGTACGGCACCCTCGGCGGAAAGACCAGGGACTCGCTGCGCTGCGACGACATTCCCACGGTCCGGCTGGTCCCGGTCGGCAAGCCCAGCGGATACCGGTGCTACATCGGCGAAGGCGGCCTGGCGGGCCCCTACGACGTGATCATCGGCGGCAACGGCCTGAGCCTGCGCTGATCAGCGACACCGGAACGCGGCAACGCCGCAACGCGGCAAGGGTGTGAGGCTGCGCCAAGAGGGCGTTCTCGTCTGCTGCCAGTCGTCGAGCAGCGCCTTCGGGACAGCTCCTCACCCCGCCCCCGCCTCCGCCACGCCATGCAGGAAGAGCGCCCAGGCGAGCATGCCGAAGGCGGCGGTGTGGGCGAGCGCGCGCACGATGTTCCAAGTGACCCACCGGCCCTCGAAGCTGTCCCGCGCGGCCTTGAGCGCACCCGGCCGGATGACTCGTCCATGTCCGGTGCGGTGGGCCGACCCTACCGAGAACGGCCGCCGCTACCCGGCCCGCAACAGGTACCGCGGTACACGCTGCCCGGGACGACCGCCCCGCCGAGAGAGACGCTACCCGGCCCTCCGGTAACTGCTGCCGTCCTTGGGCCTGGTCAGCATTGCGCCCACTTGGAGCATGCGCACCTCCGGTCCGCGGCGGTTGCTGCGCTGCTCAGGGGGCCGGGGGGTGGTGTCCGGGAGCAAGGGCCGACGCGCCCTGGCCCCCCACCCCGAGGAAGTGCAGCACCGCCAGCACCCGCCGGTGGTCGGCGTCCGCCTTCGGCAGGTCCAGCTTGGCGAGGATGTTGTTGATGTGTTTGGCGACCGCGCTCTCGCTCACCACCAGCTGGGCGGCGATGCCCCCGTTGGAACGGCCCTCGGCCATCAGGGCGAGGACGTCCCGTTCGCGGGCCGTCAGCCGCTCCAGCGGATCGCTCGCCCGCCGTACCAGCAGCTGGGCGACGACCTGCGGGTCGAGCGCGGTGCCGCCGGCCGCCACCCTGCGCAGTGCCTCGATGAACTCCTCGACATCCGCGACCCGTTGTTTGAGCAGATAGCCGACGCCGCTGGTGTTCGTCGCGAGCAGATCGGCCGCGTAGCGCTCCTCGACGTACTGGGAGAGCATCAACACGGCCGTGCCGGGCCGGTTCCGGCGGATGGACAGTGCGGCGCGAACGCCCTCGTCGGTGAAACCCGGGGGCATCCGGACGTCCACCACCGCGAGGTCGGGCCGGTGTTCCCCGACCGCCGCCAGCAGCTCCTGCGCGTCCCCCGCCTCGGCCACCACCTCGAACCCGGCCATCTCCACCACCTTGACCAGCCCGATCCGCAGCAGTACGGAGTCCTCGGCGATCACGGCACGCCTCACATCGGGCACGGCAGCTCCACGCTCATCATGGTCGGGCCCCCCACGGGGCTGCTCATCCGGAAGGTTCCGTCCACGGACCGCACGCGCTGGGCGAGCCCCTTCAGACCGCTCCCCCCGGACGGATCGGCGCCGCCCATACCGTCGTCGGCGATCACCACCCGAAGTATCTCGCCGAGCCGGGTGACCGTCACCTCCGCCCGGGTCGCCTCCCGCGCATGCTTGGCGATATTCGTCAGCGCCTCGGAGACGACGAAGTAGGCGACCGCCTCGACGGCCGGCGCCGTGCGCTGCGGCAGATCCGCGGGCAGTCCCGTCGGCAGATCCGTCGGCCGATCCGTCGGCAGATCCACCCGCAGCCGTACGGGCAGTGGCGCGCGGGCCGCGAGACCCGACAGCGCCGCATCCAGCCCCAGTTCGTCCAGAACGGCCGGATGGAGCCCCCGCACCAGGTTGTTGAGCTCCTCGATCGCGTCCTTCGCCTCACGGTGCGCGGTATCGATGACCTGCTGCGCCTCCGGTGGCAGATCCGTCAGCGTAGCCCTGGCCAGCCCGAGGTTCAGGGCCAGCGACACCAGCCGCTGCTGCGCGCCGTCATGCAGATCGCGCTCGATGCGCCGTCGCTCGGCGTCGGCGGCGTCCACCGCACCGGCCCGGCTCTCGGTGAGGTCCTCGACCCTGCGCGCCAGCTGGTCGGACCGGCTCGCGCCCAGCATCGCCTGCCCGACCAGGATCTCCAGCCGTACGAGCCCCGCGGCCAAAGGCGGCACAGCGGCGAGCGCCAGCAGCCCCGCCACCGTGAGGTAGGCGGCGTTGGTGGTGTAGCCCTCGTGCTCGCGCCGCCACTCCCCCGGCACCAGCCAGACCCACACCAGGACCAGCGACGCCGCCACTGCCGCCAAAAGCAGTGTCAGCAGCAGGAATTCCAGCACCGCGAGCAGCGGACCGATCAGCAAGTGGTAGCCGAACTGCCGCTTGATCTCCCTGAACCGCAGCCGCGGCAGCTCCACTCCGCACAGCGCCCGGAACCGCCAGCGCTGCGGCTCGGTCAACCCCCAGCCCGCGACGGGCAGCAGGGGAAGCGTGAACGCCAGCACCACCGGCGTATCGGGGTCCGGGTCGAGCACCGTGCCGAGCAGCAGCATCACCACCCAGAAGTGCAGCAGCAGCGGGAGGAGATGCAGCGTCATCCCGGCGGCTATGAAGGCGATGTCACGCCGCATACGTACGAGAGCCCGGCGCAGCCGGGGCGGGACGGTCATGATCCAACCGTATGGGGCCGGTTCACGCGGCGGCCATGACAGCAGTGTCCGTAGCGGGGGTGTAGCTGGTGCCACCCCAAGTCGGACAGCGACGTTACTGACGGTGGCCCGCGAAAACCGGAGTGTTGATCACGAGCCCGACGGCCGGGTTCGCGACTCCGGAAGAGACCCTTTCCATGGCCCTCAGCACTCTCAACTCACCTTCCCTCGGCGGTAGTTGCACTCGTCGCGGCGGCACCGGCACGGTGCCGCTCAGTGCCGCCCGCCGTCGGCAGGGCAGGATCCTGACCGGCGCCGGGCTCGCCCTCCTCCCCTGGCTCGGCTACCTGGCCGGCACCCTCCCGCCCGCCGAGGCCGCCGCCTGGGTCGCCCTGGACGCCCTGGAGGCCGCCGCCCTCCTCGCCGCCGGCACCCGGCTGCTGCTCGGCGACTCCCGCCACCGCGCGCCCGCGGCCGCCGCGGCCGTCCTGCTCCTCGCCGACGCCTGCCTCGACCTGGCCACCGCCGCCCCCGGCACGGAACTGGCCACGGCCCTCGCCATGGCCGTCGGAGCGGAACTGCCCCTGGCGGGCCTGTCCGCCTGGCTGGCGTCGCGGCGGACGTGAGTGCCTAGGGGGTGGACGAACAGATCCCGTAAGGGATGCGAGGGCCCCTGTGGGCCACAACGCGGGGACACCGGAAGGCATTCCCGCTATCCCGCCCCCGCCCCGCCCCGGCGCCACGTCCATCGCCCCCGTGGCGACCAGCCCCCACGGCGATCGGCCCACACAGCAATCGGCCCACACGGCGACCAGCCCACACAGCGCTCACCCCCACAGCAATCGGCTTACACAGCGACCAGCCCACACAGCGCTCACCCCCACGGCGCCCAGCCCCCACACCACCCGTCGCCCTCACCGTCATCGTCACCACCCCCAGCCCCGCCCAGCCCCACCCACTCCCCCGCACCCAAAAGCGCCGGCCAACCCCGGAAAATCCGAGGCCGGCCGGCGCTTGAGGTCGCAGGTGGGCGCCGCCCCGGAAGGGGCCGGCGCCGCACCGTGCGGGACTAGCAGCCGAGCAGTCGCGCGCCCAGGTACGCCTGGATCTGGTCCAGGCTGACCCGCTCCTGCTTCATGGTGTCGCGCTCGCGCACGGTCACCGCGTTGTCGTCGAGGGTGTCGAAGTCGACCGTGACGCAGAACGGCGTGCCGATCTCGTCCTGGCGGCGGTAGCGGCGGCCGATCGCGCCCGCGTCGTCGAACTCGATGTTCCAGTTCTTGCGCAGGTCCGTGGCCAGCCCCTTCGCCTTCGGCGACAGCTGCGGGTTACGGGACAGCGGCAGCACCGCAACCTTGACCGGCGCCAGGCGCGGGTCGAGCTGCATGACGGTGCGCTTCTCCATCTTGCCCTTGGCGTTGGGCGCCTCGTCCTCGATGTACGCGTCGAGCATGAAGGCGAGCATCGCGCGGTTCACACCGGCCGCCGGCTCGATGACGTACGGAGTCCAGCGCTCGCCGGCCTCCTGGTCGAAGTAGGAGAGGTCCTGGCCGGACGCCTTGGCGTGCGCGGACAGGTCGTAGTCGGTGCGGTTGGCCACGCCCTCCAGCTCGGAGAACTCGGTGCCGCCGAAGTTGAAGCGGTACTCGATGTCAGCGGTGCGCTTGGAGTAGTGCGAGAGCTTCTCGGCCGGGTGCTCGAACCAGCGGATGTTCTCCTCGCGGATGCCGAGGTCGCGGTACCAGTTCCACCGCTGCTCCATCCAGTACTCCTGCCACTGCTCGTCCTCGCCCGGCTTGACGAAGAACTCCATCTCCATCTGCTCGAACTCACGGGTCCGGAAGATGAAGTTGCCGGGCGTGATCTCGTTGCGGAAGGACTTGCCCATCTGCGCGATGCCGAACGGCGGCTTCTTGCGGGAAGTCTGCTGCACCTGGGCGAAGTTGGTGAAGATGCCCTGCGCGGTCTCGGGGCGCAGGTAGGCGACCGAGGCGGTGTCCTGCGAGGGGCCGAGGTGGGTGGAGAGCAGGCCGGAGAACTGCTTGGGCTCGGTGAAGCTGCCCTTGTTGCCGCAGTGCGGGCAGTTCAGGTCGGCGAGGCCGTTCGCCGGGAGCCGGCCGTGCTTGGCCTCGTACGCCTCTTCCAGGTGGTCGGCGCGGAAGCGCTTGTGGCAGGAGGTGCACTCGGTGAGCGGGTCGGTGAAAGTGGCGACGTGGCCGGACGCCTGCCAGACCTCGGGGGCCAGGATCACCGACGAGTCGAGACCGACGACGTCTTCGCGCGAGGTGACCATGGCGCGCCACCACTGACGCTTGATGTTCTCCTTGAGCTCGACGCCCAGCGGACCGTAGTCCCAGGCAGCGCGGGAGCCGCCGTAGATCTCACTGCACGGGTATACGAAGCCACGGCGCTTGCTCAGGCTGACGATGGTATCGATCTTGTCGGCGGCCACGGTGCTCTCTTCATTACGACGACGAACGATGGATGGGCAGCGCCCTAGCGCCTCGATGGTGGGGTGGTGGTCAGGAGACGGGTGGGCGAATAGTTCAGGGTACCGGCGGCCGTACCCCCCGGATCAAATCGGTTCCGGATCGGTTGTGGATCAGTTCCGGCCCACTGTCGCCCCGCTCACACCCACCCACCTGTTGTTGACAATCGTTTCCAACTTTGTTGAAAATGAGTGTCATGAACATACGCCGTCATATATCCACCGCGGCCCTCGCCGGAGTCTCGGTGCTCGGTCTGCTGGCACTCTCCGCCTGCTCCCCCGCCGGCGGCGCCCGCACCGAGGACGGCAAGCTGCGGGTGACAGCGTCCTTCTACCCCATGGAATTCCTCGCCCGGCAGATCGGCGGGAAGCACGTCGAGGTGACCGGCCTCACCAAGCCGGGCGCCGAGCCGCACGACCTGGCGCTCACCCCGAGGCAGACCGGCCAGCTGAGCGAGTCCGGCGCGATCGTCTACCTCAAGGGCCTCCAGCCCGCCGTGGACGACGCCGTCGCGCAGTCCGGCAACAAGCACGTCGCCGACGCCGCCGCGCTGACCTCCCTCGAAAAGCACGGCACCGAGGTCGACGGCCACCACCACACGACCGGCGACAACCACTCGCACTCCGAGGCCGAGGGCGGCAACGACCCCCACATCTGGCTCGACCCCGTGAAGTACGCCGAGGTCGCCAAGGGCGTCAACAAGACCCTCGCCAAGGCGGACCCGGACCACAGGGCCGACTTCCAGAAGAACACCGATGCGCTGGTGAAGAAGCTGGACGGGCTGGACAAGGAGTTCCGGGACAAGCTGAAGAACCGGCCCTCGGACACCTTCCTCACCACCCACGCGGCCTTCGGCTACCTCGCCGAGCGCTACGGCCTGACCGAGGAGGCCATCAGCGGCCTCGACCCCGAGTCCGAGCCCAGCGCCCACCGCATCAAGGACCTGCACACCCTCGCGAAGAAGCACCACGTCTCCACGGTCTTCTTCGAGACGATCGCCAACCCGGCCACCGCCAAGGCCCTGGCCGGTGACCTGCGCCTGAAGACCGATGTCCTCGACCCGCTGGAAGGGATCAACGACAAGTCCCGCGGCCGGGACTACTTCGAGGTGCAGCACGCCAACCTCGCCGCGCTCCAGAAGGCGCTCGGCAGCAAGTGACGGACACCGCACAGCACGTGACGGAGGTCACCATGAACCAGTCGCCCGCCCAGCCGGTCATCGACCTGCACGGGGCCACCGCCTCCCTGGGCGCCCGCCCCGTGCTGCGCGGCGTCGACCTGACCGTGCGCTCCGGCGAGGTCGTGGCCCTGCTCGGCGCCAACGGCTCCGGCAAGTCCACCGCCGTACGCTCCGTGATCGGCCAGGTCCCGCTCACCGGCGGCGAGCTGTCCCTCTTCGGCACGCCGTTCCGCCGGTTCAGGGACTGGGCCCGGATCGGGTACGTGCCGCAGCGCACCACCGCGGCCGGCGGCGTCCCCGCGACCGTCCGCGAGGTCGTCACGGCCGGCCGGCTCGCCCGTACGAAACTGGGCATCCTGCGCAAGGCCGACCGGGCCGCGGTGCACCGCGCCCTGGAGCTGGTCGGCATGGCGGACCGGGCCAAGGACTCCGTCAACGCGCTCTCCGGCGGACAGCACCAGCGGGTGCTGATCGCCCGCGCGCTGGCCGGCGAACCGGAGCTGCTGATCATGGACGAGCCGATGGCCGGCGTCGACCTGGCCAGCCAGGAGGTGCTCGCCTCCGCACTGCGCGAACAGGTCGGCCGCGGCACGACGGTCCTGCTCGTCCTGCACGAGCTGGGCCCGCTGGAGCCGCTGATCGACCGCGCGGTGGTGCTGCGCGACGGCTGCGTGGTCCACGACGGCCCGCCGCCCGAGGCCGTGGGCCAGCACGCGCTGCCCGGCCATGACCATGTCCACCCGCACGCCGATGCGGCCGCGGAACCGATCCGGACGGGGCTGCTGAGCTGATGCCGCGCTCTTCGGGGAACGCCCCCCGCACCCCGGCCCGCCACCGCCCGAGCACCGGCTCCCTTCTGCGAGGACGACCGACATGGACATCCTGAACTACGCCTTCATGCAGCGGGCCTTGATCGCCGCCCTGATCGTCGGCGTCACCGCTCCCGCCATCGGCATCTACCTCGTCCAGCGCCGCCAGGCCCTGATGGGCGACGGAATCGGCCATGTCGCGCTCACCGGCGTCGGCCTCGGCTTTCTGCTCAACACCAGCCCGGTGTGGGTCGCCACGGCCGTCGCCATCGCCGGCTCCGTCGTCATGGAGCTGATCCGCTGGTACGGCAAGACCCGCGGTGACCTCGCGCTGGCCATGCTGTTCTACGGCGGTATGGCGGGCGGTGTGATGCTGATGAACCTCTCCGACGCCGGCTCCAACGCCAACCTCGGCACCTACCTCTTCGGCTCGATCACCACCGTCTCCCCGCAGGACATGACCACGATCTACGTCCTGGCCGCCCTGGTGCTGGCGATCACGATCGGGCTGCGCCGCCAGCTGTTCGCCGTCTGCCAGGACGAGGAGTTCGCCCGGGTGACGGGCCTGCCGGTGCGGCTGCTCAATCTGCTGGTCGCCGTCACCGCCGCGGTCACCGTCACCGTCGCCATGCGCGTCGTCGGGCTGCTGCTGGTCAGCGCCCTGATGGTGATCCCGGTCGCGGCCGCCCAGCAGATCAGCCGCAGCTTCGCGGTCACCTTCGCGGTGGCCGTCGCGATCGGTGTCGCGGTCACTCTTACGGGCACCGCCACCTCGTACTACGTGGACGTGCCGTCCGGCGCCACCATCGTGCTGTTCGCCATCGCCCTGTTCGTCCTCTTCACCGCTCTCGCCGCGCCGCTCGCGAAAAAGCGCGCCAGAGCTGCCGCAGAGGACGCCAAGGGGTGCACTCTGGAGGTACCCGGCGGCCACCCCGCCACGGACGACGTGAGCGTGGCCGGATGAACGCGGGTGGTGAGGCGGCGGCGGGTAGCTTTCGGCAGACAGCTGTACGCGTCGGCGTCCCCCCGGTGGTCCGGTCATCACCTGGCACAATGGCGGGACGCACGTACAGGGGGAAGTCCTGACGTTCTAGGGAGGCAACGGTGGCGACGAGCGCGGGATCTCCGGTACGCGGCCGGTCGACGCGACAGCGGACCGCGGTGTCGGCCGCACTCGACGAGGTCGACGAGTTCCGCAGTGCGCAGGAGCTGCACGACATGCTCAAGCACAAGGGCGACTCGGTCGGGCTGACCACGGTCTACCGGACGCTCCAGTCCCTCGCCGACGCCGGTGAGGTCGATGTGCTGCGCACGAGCGAGGGCGAGGCGGTCTACCGCCGGTGCAGCACCGACGATCACCACCACCATCTGGTGTGCCGGGCCTGCGGCAAGGCCGTCGAGGTCGAGGGCCCCGCGGTGGAGAAGTGGGCCGACCAGATCGCCACGGAGCACGGCTTCCAGGACGTCGCGCACACCATCGAGATCTTCGGAACGTGCGGGGAGTGCGCGGCCCAGCAGACCGCTGAGCAGCAGTAGCAGCAGGCACACGAGAGGGCCGCCTTCGGAGGCGGCCCTTCCGTCTGCCCGGACCCGCGGTCCTCGTCTTCGCCGGACCTGCGGTCGTCACCTTCACCTGACCTGCGGTGGTCATCTTCACCGGACCTGCTCCGGGGATAACTGTCAGGTACACGCCGGTGCTAGCCTTGACGCGGCATCAGCGTGGCTCTACGCGCATACCACGGGGGAGAATATGGGCGTTCTCGGAGAACTCTGGGACGACGGCACAAAGCTGGTCGGCGACGTGGTCGAGATCGGCAAGGACGTCATGATGGCGCCGGCCGAGATCGCGCACTGGGTGCTGACCCAGATGTTCGGCGGCGGCGAGGCCGACCTACAGAAGATCGCGGCCGAGCTGAAGAAGCTGAGCACCGAGCTGGACGGCCTGACCAAGGAGATCAACTCCACTCTGGATCACCTCACTTGGCACGGTCCGGCATCCGACGCCTTCGTCACCGTCGCGCACGGCCGCGTCAAGGAGATGAACAAGATCTCCGACGACCTCTCCACGCTGGGCACGTCGGTCACCCGGCTGTCCCAGGTCTACTGACACAACGTCAGTTCCGTCCGGGGCGCTGCGCCCACGGAGTTCACCCTTCACCGGGCTCCACATTCACCGGGCTCCCCATCCGCGGAGCCCGAGGCCTTCGGACCGCGATACCTCCTCGGCATGCCGGCTCTTCGCGGTCCTCACCACATCACGGGGGTTGTACGGATGGCAGGCGACACGTTCGGCGTGGAGATGGCGGAACTCGCCAAGATCGAGAAGGACTGGCGCGCGGTCAGCCGGCGGATGCTGGAGCTGAACCAGCAGCTGGGGGAGATCAAGAAGACGCTGGTCACGGCCGCGGGGATCGATCTCGCGACGGCACCGCTCGCGCAGCTCCCCGGTTTCGGCATCGCCTACCAGGTGCTCGCGGACGTGAAGGCCATCGCCGAGGTGAGCGAGCGCCTTGAGGAGAACAAGAAGAAGCTGCTCGAGGAGCTGGCGGGCGACGCCGAGAAGATCAAGAAGGTCAAGGCCGAGTACGAGGCCAATGAGAAGAAGATCGAAGATGAACTGAAGAAGATCAAGCACCGGAAGAAGCACGAGGCCCCCCACTCCCCCGGACACACCGGCGGCGGCTCCGGTGGCGGCGGCAACGGCGGCGGTGGCGGTGGCGGCACCGGCGGCTCTGCCGGAGGGGGCGGCGGCTCCGGCCCGGCCCCCACCGAGGGGCACGGCGACGGCAAGTGGGAGACGAAGGGCGACTGGGACGCCTGGTCACCGGGCAAGCACCACACGACCACCGGTGCCGGCGTCGAGACCGCGCCTGACACCTCCGGCCTGCCGGGCGAGCGCAAGGACATCATCGACCGCGCCCTGGAGCGGGTGGAGCACCGGATCGGCTACAGCCAGTCGGCCACCACCAACGGCTACCGGGACGACTGCTCGGGCTTCGTCTCCGCCGCCTGGGGCCTCCAGCCTCCCGGCCTGAACACCTATGGCCTGATGGGCAACGACACCGCCCATGTGATCACCAAGGACGACCTCCAGCCGGGCGACGCCCTGATAGCCGGCGACCACACCGTCCTCTTCGGCGGCTGGGCCGACAAGGAGCACACCAAGTACATCGCCCTGGAGGACAACGGCTCCCAGGGCACCGTCTCGCACGTCATCCCGTACCCGTACTACTCCGGCGACGCCGCGCACGAAAGGTCGATCGGCCAGCCGTACGTGCCCTACCGCCGCAACGGCCTCTAGGACGCGACCGACGGATCGGCCCGGGGCTGCGGGCGTCTGGCACCGCAGCCCGGTCCGGCCGGCCCCTCAGTCCCGGTCCGGGCCGGCCCTCAGCCCCGCTCTGCCCCGCTCTGCCCCGCTCTGCCCCGCTCTGCCCCGCACACGAGAGAGAACGCCTGCATGTTCACCCGCCGCCTGCTCACCACAGCCGTATGTGCCGCGGCACTGGCCACACTCACCTCCTGCAAGGGTGCGGACACGGACGCCTCCCCGGAGGCCACCGCCTCGTCCGCCCCGGCCGCCTCGTCCCCGACAGCCGCACCGTCCGGCTCACCGGCCCCCTCGGCCCCCGCTTCGGCCTCGGCCTCGCCCGTGAAGGACCTGCCGATCGACCCGGAGCCGACCTCCGACTGCACGCCCGGCAAGTTGGCCAAGGGCCACCGGATGGTGCAGGTCATGGCCGCGCCGTCGCACGGCGCGCTGTCCGTCCGGGAGGCGAAGTTCGCCTGTGATCCCAATGGCGGCGGGTATGCGGGGACGGGGAAGGCCGCCCGCCAACCGCTGGCCCCGGGGGCCACGGCCGAGCTGAGCACCGGCGCGACCGGCCACCGCACGGTGACCGTCGCCGACCTGACCCGGCACCTCACCGCCTGCCTGCGGCACGACCAGGTCGAGCCGCCGCTCGCCTGCTCGGGAGACATCTACGAGGTCACCGTGAACGGCTCCGGCGCCGTCTCGCACCTCCGCGAGATCTGGCACTCCTGACGGGGCAGGGCCTGCACGGGAAGGGCCCGGCGGCGTTCAGTACGAACGCCGCCGGGCCCTCCGCATGCACTCCCCCGGGCCGCCTTACGTCGCGGACCGGCCTTCCGCCTACTTCGCGGACTGGCCTTCCGCCTCCGGCGCCGCCCCGAACCGGCGGTCGCGCTTCGCGTACTCCAGGCAGGCCTGCCACAGATTCCGCCGGTCGAAGTCCGGCCACAGAATGTCCTGGAAGACCATCTCGGCGTAGGCGCTCTGCCAGATCAGGTAATTCGAGGTCCGCTGCTCACCCGACGGCCGCACGAAGAGATCCACGTCCGGCATGTCCGGGTAGTACATGTACTTCGCGACGGTCTTCTCGTTCACCTTCGACGGGTCCAGCCTTCCGGCCCGCACATCCGCCGCGATGGCCGCCGCCGCATCCGCGATCTCGGCCCGCCCGCCGTAATTCACGCAGAAATACAGCGTCATGGCGTCATTGTCCTTGGTCTGCTCCTGCGCGATCTGGAGCTCCTGCACCACGGACTTCCACAGCTTCGGCATCCGGCCGACCCACCGGATACGAATTCCCAGCGCGTCCATTTCGTCGCGGCGCCGCCGGATCACATCGCGGTTGAAGTTCATCAGGAAGCGGACCTCGTCGGGGGACCGCTTCCAGTTCTCCGTCGAGAAGGCGTACAGCGAAAGATTCTTCACGCCCATTTCGATGCAGCCCTTGAGGACGTCCATGACGACGCCCTCGCCGACCTTGTGGCCCTCGGTGCGCGGCAGCCCGCGCTCCTTGGCCCACCGGCCGTTGCCGTCCATGACGACCGCCACATGGTTCGGGACGAGCTCACCGGGGATCTTCGGCGGCCGCGCACCGGAAGGGTGCAGCTCGGGCGCCTCGTACTCGCGTCGATTGCGGCCCAGAATCCCGCGTCGTGCCATGCGGCCCACGTCTCCTATGTGTCTTGAGGGGCGTTTTGTCTTGAGGGTCGTTTTCGCTATTTCTCTACATACCGGAGGGAACGCAGGCCCCGCTCCAAATGCCAGTGCAGATACGCCGCGACGAGTCCGCTGCCCTCCCGGACATGACGGGCCTCGCAGGCGTCCGCGGTCTCCCAGTCGCCGGTCAGCAGCGCACTCAGGAGCCCGATGGCCTCAGAGGAGGGTACGACGCTCCCCGGCACCCGGCAGTCACCGCAGGTCACACCGCCCGCCCCCACGGAGAAGAACCGGTTGGGACCGGGCAGCCCGCACCGTGCACAGCTGTCGAAACTCGGCGCATAGCCGTTGACGGCGAGCGAGCGCAGCAAAAAGGCGTCCAGCACCAGATGCGGCTCGTGCTCGCCACGGGCCAGCGTCCGCAGCCCGCCGACCAGCAGCAGATACTGCTGTACGGCGGGCTCGCCCTCGTGATCGGTGAACCGCTCTGCGGTCTCCAGCATGGCCGTCCCGGCCGTGTAGCGGGCGTAGTCCGTGACGATCCCGCCGCCGTACGCGGCGATCGTCTCGCTCTGCGTACACAGCGGCAGCCCGCGCCCGATCAGCTCGCTGCCGCGCGCATAGAACTGCACATCGACGTGCGAGAACGGCTCCAGCCGCGCCCCGAACTTCGATTTCGTCCGCCGCACCCCACGGGCCACCGCCCGGACCCGGCCGCGGCTCCGGGTGAGCAGCGTGATGATCCGGTCCGCCTCACCCAGCTTCTGGGTGCGCAGCACGATGCCGTCGTCGCGGAACAGACTCATGGCGCCATTCTCGCGCATGGCCGGGGGCGGGCGTCCCTCAGGCCCGCTCGCCCCGGCTGCGTGCGTTGACGTAGGCGGTCGCGATGCTCAGGCGCTCCGCGACGGTGTCCTGCCGGGGCGGCGAAGGCTCGCCGGGGGCCGGCGAGGACTCGGCGAGCGCCGCGGTCAGCCGCCGGGCGACGTCCATCGTGCAGCAGCCCAGTTCCACGAGCGGGGGGAGGTACCGATGCGCGTAGGAGACGGGGTCGGGGTGCAGCGACGGCAGCACGACGCCTACGCGGGCGAGGGCTTCCCGCAATTCCGTCGTCACGGTTTCCACTTCCTTGGGCTGCTTCATGATCGTCCGTACTTTCCGTGGAGGGTTTCACTGTTCGCATTCAGAGCGTGACGGTGCGGAACTAGGCTGGGCAAGGAGATCGGCGCTACAACTGCCGCGCAGCACAAAGGAGTTAGGTCATGGCCAATGCCTCGCGACAAGCGGCCTGGGAATACTGGGGCGCGGAGCTCAAGCGCCGCCGGGAAGAATCCGGCTTAACCCAGGAAGCATTGGGACGACAGGTGTTCGTCTCAGGCGGCTACATCGGCCAGTTCGAGCAGGCGATCCGTAAGCCACAGCTGGATGTGGCGCTCCGGATCGACGAGGTTCTACAAACCGATGGTTTTTTCGAGCGGACCTGGCGAAAGCTGATCGATGACCAGCGGTACCCAGATTATTTCGCGGCAGCGGCGGAGCTGGAGCGGCTGGCGACGAAGATCTGCGACTTCGAGTCGATGATCGTGCCGGGGCTCTTGCAGACCGCGGCGTACACACGGGCATTCATGCTCGCGGGCAACCCGCTCGCGGCAGAGGAGTACATCGAGGAGAAGGTCCGCGGCCGACTCGACCGGGCAGTCATCCTCAAAGACGCTACGCGCCCTGTGTATTGGGCGGTACTGCATGAGGCCGTGCTACGTGTGCCGGTGGGCAGTCCGGCCGTCATGGCCGAGCAGCTGGAGCACATCGCCCAGCTCGCGCGCGAGCGAAAGATTCTTCTGCAAGTCCTCCCGTTCGCGGCGGGGGCATACCCAGTCATGGGCAAGTCACTGCGGCTCATGGAGTTCGACGACGCCCCGCCAACCGCCTATACAGAAGGCGCGTATTCGGGGAATTTGCTGGACGATCCTGCCGTGGTGAAGTGGGCACAGGCGGCCTACGATCTGGTCAGGGCCGTCGCGCTGTCGCCGGAGGCGTCCCTGGCCCTGCTCGAATCGGCGGCGGAGGACTACAGACGATGCGCGAGTACGACCTGAGCACCGCCCAGTGGCGCAAGAGCAGCTACAGCGATGAGCACGGCGGCAACTGCGTCGAGGTCGCCCACGAGTTCCCCGGCGCCGCCTCCTGGCGCAAGAGCAGCTACAGCGACGGGGATGGCGGCAATTGCCTTGAAGTCTCCGACAACCACCCCGGCGTAGTCCCCGTCCGCGACAGCAAGACCCCCCACGGCCCCGCCCTGGTCTTCACGGTGCCCCGCTGGACGGCCTTCATCGACGCCGTCAAAGGCGGCCAGCTTCCCGCCTCCTGACCGTCTTTCACCGGGCGTTCACACCAGTCACACAAAGGCCCCGCCATCCCACTGGATGACGGGGCCACATCACGTTATGGTCCGGGTCATCGCGGGCGGAAGACGACCTTCCGCACTTCTCAGTCCCCCATGGGAGAGGGCCCTCACGGCACGTCAACTGCCCGGTAGCATCCCGTGATGATCGGCAGCACGACGCCGTGATGGCCGGCCGACCCAGTCAGTACCCCAATTGAGGATCTCGATGACATCCATACCGGAGGCGCTGTTGTGGTGCCTCAGCGCAGGTACGGCCGCCGCCGTGGTCCTGGCGGCGCTCTCGATCCGCGCGCGCGGACAGCGCGCCGGCCTGAGAACGCGCCTGTCCGCCGCTGAGGAACAGAACAGCGCCACGCTCCACAGCAATACGGAGCTGTCGGCCCGGCTGCGCGCCACCGAGGCCGAGATCCGGCACCTGGCCGGTACCCGGCTCCCCGACCTGACGCTGGCGCTGGCCCACCCCCATGTGCCGGTACCGGGGCTCAAGGACGCCCGGTTCGCCGGGACGGAGACCGACCACGCGCTGAGCGCCGTACTGGAACAGGTCAGCGACGCGATCACCAAGGAGCGGTCGCGCGTCGACGCCGCCGCGCAGTCCACCCTCCGCGGCGCGACCACCACCATCCAGGCGCTGCTCTACCAGCTCCAGACGGCGCTTCAGGAGATGCAGCACCGCTACGACGACCCGAGCGTCGCCCAGGACCTGCTGAACGCCGACTTCCTCAACGAGCAGGCGCTGCGGCGTATCCAGGCCACCGGTGTCGTCTGCGGCGCCTGGCCGGGACTCACCCGGGAGGACTCCTACCTCGCCGAGCTGGTCGTCGGCGCCACCTCCCGGCTGCGCGGCTACGAGCGGGTGCAGGTCAGCAACCAGCTGCGCGACCCGGTCGCCGTCGTGGCGCGGGCCGTGGAGCCGATCGCGATCGTGGTGACCGAGCTGCTGGCCAACGCGCTGCACCACTCGCACCGTGAACTGCCCGTCACCATCACCCTTCAGCAGGGCAACCGCGGCGCCTCGGTCATCGTCGACGACTACGGCGTCGGTATGCACGACGACGAGATCAAGGCCGCGATGGAGCTGCTGTCGGGTGACGACAGCCTGCTGCTCACCCAGCTCGGCGACCCGCCGCGGTCCGGTTTCGCGGCGGCCGGCCAGCTGGTGCGCCAGTACGGCTTCGGGGTGCATGTCGAGCCGTCGCCGTACGGCGGCGTCCGTGCGGTCGTGTACATCCCGGGTGACCCCCTTCTCACCGTCCTCGACGAGAGCACCCAGCCGATGTCCGTGATGGCCCCCCTGCCGCACCGTTCCGGGATGCCGGAACGGTCCCGCTCCGCGCTGCCGACCGGCGCCACGACGCCGCCCCCGGCGGCCTCCGCACCCGCCGCGTCCCCCGCGCCCGCCGCGCCGTCCGCCGCCTCCTACGAGGCGCCCGCCCAGCCGGCCGAAGGCGAGCTGCCGCGCCGGCGCCGCCGTAAGCCCGTCTCCGAACTCGACGAAAGTGCCGAGCGCACCGACTCGCTTCCCCCGCGCTCCCCGGAGGAGACCGGATCCCGTTGGGCCGCGCTCCAGCGCGGTACCGAATCCGGCCGGGCAGCCGCCCAGTCAGAACCCCCTCGCAGTCCCGAAGGGAACGCTCAGTCATGAACAGCCCCACCCGCCGCCGCGTCGCCGAGGACAAGTCCTGGGTGCTGGCGCCCCTCCTGGAGTTGCCGCATGTTATTCACGCCGCCGTCATCTCCGGCGACGGATTCATCGAGGGCGCCTCGCCGGGCCTCAAGCGTGACTCCGCCGAGGGTGTCGCCGCGATGATGTCCGCGCTCCAGGGCGCGGGACGTGCCGTGACCGCGGCGTTCGCCGAGAAGGACGACACCAGGCTGCGGCAGACCGTGATCGAGTCCGATGAAGGCTTCGTCTTCGCGATACCGGCCGGCGAGAACACCTGCCTTGCCGTCTTCGCCGGCCCGGAGGTGAATATGGGCGTCGTCGCCCACCACATGCAGGTCCAGGTGACGACGCTGGGCAACAAGGTCATGAACAGCCGGGCCCGGGACCTCGGTAACCCGGCATGACCCCGCGCCAGAGCAGCGGCAGGCGCCTCGTTCCGGCCTATCTGGCGACCGGGGGACGCGCCCAGCCCAGCCGCAACACCTTGGACCGGCTCACCCTGCTGCACGGCGTGGGGATGCCGATCACCAGTGAGGTACGCCCGGAGGAGCACCGCATCCTGGAGCTCCTGGAGCCCGGGGCGCTGTCTCTGGCGGAGGTCGCCGCCCACCTTCACCTGCCGGTGAGCGTGGTGAAGGTGCTGGTGGCCGACCTTGTCGATGCCGGGCGACTGCACGCCCGTGTCCCCATTCCCGAAGCCGAGCAATTCGACCGACAGATCCTGGAGAGGGTTCTCGATGGACTCCGCTCTCTCAAGTCCTAGCCCCGGCACCGGCGCGAGCACCGGCAACATGTACCTCTCCGGCGAGAACCAGACGCTGGTCAAGCTCCTGGTAGCGGGGCCGTTCGGGGTCGGCAAGACCACGCTCATCCGTGCGCTGTCCGAAACCCCGCCGCTGCACACCGAAGAGGTCATGACCCAGACCGGCGCGATCGTCGACGATCTCGCCGGCGTCCGGGAGAAGACCACCACCACCGTCGCCATCGACTTCGGGCGGCTGACCCTGCCGGGGGACCTGGTGCTGTACCTGTTCGGCACCCCCGGGCAGAAACGGTTCCGTCCCCTGTGGCAGGACATCGCCCGCGGCGCACTGGGCGCCCTCGTCCTCGCCGACACCCGTCGGCTGGCGGACTCCTTCGAGGTGATGGACATCGTCGAGGAGGCCGGGCTGCGCTACGCGGTCGCGGTCAACACCTTCCCCGACGCGCCCCAGTACGACGTCGAGAAGCTGCGCGAGGCGCTCGATCTGCACCCCGAGACGCCGCTGGTGCTGTGTGACGCCCGCGACCGGGAGCAGTCCGTCGATGCGCTGATCGCGCTCGTCGGGCATGTCCTGGCCCACACCCCCGAGGAGAACCCGAACCCGTGACTTCCCCGCACCAGCCGGGAGCCGCACCGCCACCGGGCTGCCCGGCGCACGCCGCCACCCCGTACCAGCAGGCACCGGCCCAGCCCGACGCACAGACGCCGGTGAAGCTCTACGGACCGGACTTCGCCGCCGACCCGCACCGCTTCTACGCCGAGTTGCGGCAGTACGGTGCGCTGGCGCCGGTCGAGATCGCGCCGGAGGTGACCGCGATGCTGGTCACCGACTACCGGGCGGCCCTCGACCTGCTGCACGACGACGCCACCTGGTCCAAGGACTCCCGGGAGTGGATGACGACCGTCCCGGCGGACACGCCGGTCATGCCGATGCTGATGTGGCGCCCCAACGTCTTCTGGACCGACGGGCCGGCGCACGTCCGCTACCGGGACGTCATCGTCGACAGCTTCCGGCTCGTCGAGCCGCACGAGCTGCGCGCCCGCGTCACCCACGCCGCGGACACCCTGATCCAGCGCTTCGGTGCGCACGGCGAGGTCGATCTGATCGCCGACTATGCGCGGCTGATCCCGCTGCTGATGTTCAACAACCTCTTCGGGATGCCCGACTCCTACAGCGACCGGCTCATCGAGGCCATCGCGGGGATGCTGGACGGCACCTCCCCCGAGGAGGCCGCGGCCGCCAACGAGGCGTACACCAACTACATCATGGAGCTCGTCGGCTCGAAGAAGGCCGAGCGGGGGCTGGACCTCACCTCCTGGTTCATGGACCACCCCAATGCGCTCAACGACGAGGAGCTGATCCACAACATCATCCTCACGATGGGCGCGGGCAACGAGCCGCTCGCCAACCTCATCGGCAACGCGCTGTCGCGGATGCTCTCCGACGACCGCTACTACAACACCCTCTCCGGCGGCGCGCTGACCGCGCACGACGCCATCAACGAGGTGCTGTGGAACGACCCGCCGCTGACCAACTACTCCGCGCACTTCCCGGTCCGTGACGTCTTCTTCCACGGCACCTGGGTGCGCAAGGGGCAGCTGGTGATGGTGTCGTACGCGGCCGCCAACAGCCAGTTCGACACCGGGGCACCGGGCTCGGGCGGCGGTTCGCACCTCGCCTGGGCGGCCGGCCCGCACGCCTGCCCCGTGAAGCGGCATGCGCTGCTGATCGCCACCACGGCGATCGAGCGGCTCACCGCATGGCTCTCCGACATCGAACTCGCCGTGGACGCCCGCGAGTTGCAGTGGCGCAACGGCGCCTTCCACCGGGCTCTGGCCGCGCTCCCGGCCCGTTTCACCCCGATCACCCCCGACCAGGCAGGAGCCACTCCATGGCACAACAGGGACAGCAGCCCTACGTCATCGACCCGGTCGGAAGCGACATCCACGGAGAGGCAGCCCGCCTCCGCGCACTAGGCCCGGCGACGCGGACCGAGCTCCCCGGCGGCATCGAGGCCTGGTCGGTCACCAGCCACACCCTCCTCAAGCAGCTGCTGACCGACGACCGGGTTTCCAAGAACCCGCGGGAGCACTGGCCCCTGTGGCAGCGCGAGGAGATCCGCAGCAGCTGGCTCCAGTCCTGGATCGGCGTCACGAACATGTTCACCGCGTACGGCGCCGACCACCGGCGGCTGCGCAAGCTGATCGCCCCGGCGTTCACGGCCCGCCGCACCGACGCCATGCTCCCGCGCGTGGAGGCCATCACCACGGCCCTCCTGGACGACCTGGCCGCGCACCCCGCGGGCGAGCCCGTGGACCTGCGCGCCCGTTTCAACCATCCGCTGCCCATGCAGGTCATCTGCGAGCTGTTCGGCTTCCCCGAGGGCGAGCAGCGCGCCGAACTCGCCCGCCTCGTCGCGGCCATCATGGACACCACGGCCACCCCGGAGCAGGCCGGTGCGACCGCCGCTGCCGTCCATGCGCTGCTGTCCGGCCTGGTCGCAGCCAAGCGCGAGAACCCGGCCGACGACCTGACGAGCCTCCTGGTCTCCGCGCGGGACGACGAGGGCGAGCGGATGACCGAGCAGGAGCTGCTCGACACCCTCCTCCTCGTCATCGGGGCCGGCCACGAGACCACCGTCGACCTCCTCGGCAACGCCGTGCACGCCCTGCTCACCCACCCCGAGCAGCTGAAGACGGTGCTCTCGGGCGAGGTCCCCTGGAACGACGTCATCGAGGAGACGCTGCGCTGGGCTCCCAGCATCGCCGCCCTCCCCCTCCGCTTCGCGGTGGCGGACATCGACCTCCCGGGCGGCCCCACCATCCGCAAGGGCGAGGCGATCCTCCCGGCGTACGCCGCGGCCGGCCGTGACTCCGCGTTCCACGGCGAGACGGCCGCGGAGTTCAACATCCGGCGCACCCGCCAGGAGCACCTCGCCTTCGGCCACGGCGTCCACCACTGCCTGGGCGCCCCGCTGGCCCGTATGGAGGCCCGGATCGCCCTCCCGGCTCTCTTCGCCCGCTTCCCCGATCTCCAACTGGCCGTGCCATCAGGTGAGTTGGAGCCCACGGGAGGCTTCATATCGGGCGGCCTGCGCAGCCTGCCGGTGCGCCTGACGTCGGGCTGAACCGGCCCGTCCGCGCGCGGAACACGACCCCGTCACCCTGCTGTGGTGGCGGGGTCTTTCCGACGCCCGCGCCGGGTCTGTCCGACGCCCGCGCCGCCTGCGCGTCCCGGGGCCGGTCACGCAGGTGCCGACGCGTCCAGCCGGCCGGACCATACCCTCAGGACGGGGTACGCGCCGCCGCCAGCAACCGGTTCGTGTCGGCGGGGCGGAGCATGAGCGCGCCGCCGACCGTGCTCAGCACCTCGCGCTCCGCGGGCGTGTAGGAACCGTCGGCGAGAGCGATGCGCGCGCCCTGGAGGAGGAGCAGTTCGCGGCCGGCGGGGGCGAGATGGGGGGCGAGCGGTTCCAGCGCCTCATGGAGCTCTATGGCCAGTGCGGTGCCGCACGGGTCCAGGCCCTGGTGGCCGCAGTGGCCGCCGGTCACCGCGTCGTAGGTGCCGGTCAGCCGGCCCGTGTCGGCGGCTAGGGCGGCGAGCAGGGTCAGCAGTTCGTCCTCGGAGCAGTCCGCGAAGCCGGCCGCACGCACCGTGTCGACGGCGGTCTCGCGGACCGCGCGGGAGGAGGTGCCGCCGGCGGCCAGCAGGGCGAGGGTGACGGTGTGGACGGCGTCCCTGAGCATCGCGGAGAAGCGGACGGTGGTCGGGTGGTCGAGGGCGTCCGGGCCGAAGTGGCCGCGGCAGGCGGAACACTCCAGGACCGGGCCGGCGGCGCCGCGGGAGAGGAGCGGGAGGCCGAGGACGGTGAGGCGGCGGCGGCCGGTCCTGCGGAGGTAGTTGCGGTCCCCGCCGCAGTCCGGGCAGAAGAACTCGCCGTCGGCGACGGTACGCCAGGACGTGCGCACGCCCATCACACACATCTTGTGCATCACGTCAGCCCTCCATAGCCCTAAGGGCAGGGGAGGTAACCCCATGGCCCCATCGCCGTATGGGACGTGATGTTAGCCACATGCATGATGCGACGTCAGCACCTCGTACCGGACAACTGGCCGATTGACGAAGGACCCTGCCCGCCCCGGAGGGGGCGGGCAGGCCCGGCGGCCGCCCCGAGGGGGCCCGGCCGCCGCCCGTCGGCCGAGGTCACCGGCCGTACGGGGTCAGCAACGGTCCGATGGCATCAGCCTCGCGGGGACGTCAACAGCCCGGGAGGCGTACTCCGGCCGTGGTGGAGGACCTTGGCCACTTCCCGCGCCTGGTTGTCCAGTCCGCGGGCGTTGGGGTGGACCAGGGTGCAGGCCTCGCCGGTGCCGGGGATGTCGTTGCACAGTTCCGTCGGCGGGTCGGTCTGGTCGCCGTCACCGGTGAGGTTGTCCCTGATCCCGTACATCCACTTCGTCTCGCCGCTCCGGCAGACGCCGTGGCCCACGCTGGGCCCGTAGGTGTCGGCATAGGTCGCGTTCTGGTGTCCTGCGTGCCGGTGCAGCAGGTCGTTCAGGCGCCGCTCGACCCCGTCCAGCCAGGGCATATCGCCCTTCTTGACGCTGCCGAGCTGGTTCCAGTGCAGGAAGGTGCAGCCGGAGCTGTCCGGGACGATGGCCGGATAGCCGACGACGGCGACCTTGGCGCGCGGCGCGGCCGCGTGGATCGCCGTCATCATGCGGCCGAAGTCGGCGTCGAGCCGGTCGAAGCGGTCCTGCAGCCAGTCCGCCCCCGCCCCGCTGCCGGTGTAGTGGTCGGTACAGGGCTTGGTCTTCAGGGGCTGGGTGAGCCCGAGTTCGAGGCACTTGGCCAGGATGTCCCCGAAGCCGAGGGAGTTGCCGCCGATGCCGACGGTGACGAAGTCGGTGTCCGCGGACAGGGCCTCCAGCTGCGGGGGCAGCTCGGGCCAGCCCCCCTCGGGCGGGACCGTCGGCGGTCCGAGGATCTTGTCGGACGGCTGGGGCTCCAGAATCCCGTCGACGACCTCGGCCGCTCCGCAGGTCACATCCCTGAGCCGGTAGCCGAACCGCTCCGCAACCTGGTGGGGGTAGTTGCGGTACGAGCGGCCACAGCCGTCCTCGGCGTCCCAGGGGCGGACGAACACGCCGGCACTGTACGAGTCGCCGAGCGCGACATACTCCGGGCGGTCGGCCGCTCGGGCCGGTGCCGCGGTCGTCGCCGGCGCGAGGGCCGACGCCACCACGGCAAGGGCGGCGGCTCCGGCCAGAGCCAGCCGGGAGAGTGCGGGCATGCGAAATCTGGTCATCTGCACGTCCTTGATGTGCGCGCCGCGGCCTGTCCGACCGGCGCTCATCACCAAAAGTACCAATGGGATTACGCAGAGTGACTTGCGCGGACTTCAAACCCCACCTTCAGGTGGCGGCACCGCACAACGGCGCGCCCCCGCGGCTCGTACGAGCTACGGGGGCGCGACGGGAGGCGTCTGCCGGGTCAGCGACCCGCGCGGTTGACGGCGGAGACGACGGCCTTCAGCGAGGCGCGCGTGGTGTTGGCATCGATGCCGATGCCCCACAGCACCTTGTCGCCGATCGCGCACTCGATGTACGAGGCGGCCAGCGCGGAGGCGCCTTCGCTCATGGTGTGCTCCTGGTAGTCCAGCAGCCGCGCGTCGACGCCGATGCCCTGGAGCGCGTGGAAGAACGCGGAGATCGGGCCGTTGCCGGTGCCGACCAGGACCGTCTCCGCACCGTCCACCTCGGCCTCGACGGTGAGGGTGTCGATGCCGTCCTTGTCGGTGGTGGTCTGGCCGTTCTTGACCTGGATGCGGCCCCACGGGTTCTCGGGGTTGGGCAGGTACTCGTCCTGGAAGGCCGACCAGATGGCGGTGGGCGTGATCTCGCCGCCTTCGGCGTCGGTCTTCTCCTGGATAATCCGGGAGAACTCGATCTGCATCCGGCGCGGCAGGTCCAGCTTGTGGTCGTTCTTCAGGACGTAGGCGATACCGCCCTTGCCGGACTGCGAGTTGACGCGGATGACGGCCTCGTAGGAGCGGCCGACGTCCTTGGGGTCGATGGGCAGGTACGGGACCGCCCACTCGATGTCGTCCACGCTCTTGCCGGCGGCGGTGGCCTCGGCCTCCATGGCGTCGAAGCCCTTCTTGATGGCGTCCTGGTGGGAGCCGGAGAAGGCGGTGTAGACCAGATCGCCCGCGTAGGGGTGGCGCGGGTGGATCTCCATCTGGTTGCAGTACTCGCTCGTGCGACGGATCTCGTCGATCTGCGAGAAGTCGATCTGCGGGTCGACGCCCTGGGAGAAGAGGTTCATGCCCAGCGTCACCAGGTCGACATTGCCGGTGCGCTCGCCCTGCCCGAACAGGCAGCCCTCGATACGGTCGGCGCCCGCCATGATCGCCAGCTCGGCGGCGGCGACGGCGGTGCCCCGGTCGTTGTGCGGGTGCACGGACAGGCATACGTGCTCGCGCCGGGTCAGGTGGCGCGACATCCACTCGAAGCGGTCCGCGTGCGTGGACGGCGTGGAGCGCTCGACGGTGGCGGGCAGGTTCAGGATGATCTCGCGGCCCTCCTCGGGCTGCCAGACGTCACACACCGCCTCACAGACCTCCAGCGCGAAGTCCAGCTCGGTGTCGGTGAAGATCTCCGGGCTGTACTGGTAGCCGAAGATCGTCTCGTCGCCCAGGATCTTGTCGGCGTACTCCATGACCAGCCGGGTGCCGTCCACGGCGATCTGCTTGACCTGCTCCTTCGAGCCGCGGAAGACGACCCGGCGGAAGGTGGGCGCGGTGGCGTTGTACAGGTGGACCGTGGCGCGGTGGGCGCCGCGCAGCGACTCGATGGTGCGCTCGATCAGCTCCTCGCGGGCCTGCGTCAGGACGGAGATCGTCACGTCCTCGGGGATCGCGCCCTCTTCGATGATCGAGCGGACGAACGCGAAGTCCGTCTCACCGGAGGACGGGAACCCGACCTCGATCTCCTTGTAGCCCATGCGCACCAGCAGATCGAACATCTCGCGCTTGCGGGCCGGCGACATCGGGTCGATCAGCGCCTGGTTGCCGTCCCGCAGGTCGGTCGACAGCCAGCGGGGCGCGACGGTGATGCGGTTGTCCGGCCACGTCCGGTCGGGGATGTCGACGGCTTCGTAGCGGCCGTAGCGGTGGACGGGCATCCCGGAGGGCCGCTGGAGCTGCGTCGCGTTGGTGACCGGGGTGGGCCGGCCGACGGCACGGTCTGCGGGGGTCGACGGATTCGTCATGGTGCGTGGGGCTCCTCGTGTGTCCGCTGGGGGTCCCCCTGCTCCGGGGAGTCAGGGAGAGGCCGACGGGGCGAAAGATCGCAACACCGAACTCCGCGGGGAGGGGGTCGGCCTACGACTACAGGCCCTCGCCGCGGCAGCTAAGGAGAAGCAGCCCGAAACGCATGATGCACAGCACCTTAGCCGAGGTACGCCCTGCATGGCGGTCGCGTATCAGTATGCGGGACCGGACGCATGTTGTGACCCAAATGCGACCAACCACACTTTTTCGGGAATTTAGTCCGCAGGCAGTGACAGTTGAGTTACACAGTGCCACCGTTTGTCCATGGACCTCAACGACGCACCGTCAGATCCCGCCACCCGCCACACCCCCGTGTTCTGCACGATCATCCCGCCGCACATCCTCGACAACCTCGCCCAGTCCGACGACCCGGAACGGCACGAGCCCGCCCGCCGCACCCTGGAGCACGACCACGTACGGCGCGTCCAGCGGCGCGAGATCGCCGCCGCCGGCGGCCTCACCCCCGGCGAGCCCGGCGCCGCCGCCGACAAGCCCAACCGCACCATCTACGACGCCCGCCACCAGGAGGACCTGCCCGGTCACAAGGTGCGTACGGAGTCGGACGGCCCCGTCAAGGACACCTCCGTCAACCGCGCCCACGCCGGCCTCGGCGCCACCTTCGAGCTCTACCTCAAGGTCTACGGCCGCAAGTCCATCGACGGCGCCGGCCTGCCGCTCAACGCGACCGTCCACTATGGCCGGAAGTACGACAACGCCTTCTGGGACGGCGAGCGGATGGTCTTCGGCGACGGCGACAACGACCTCTTCAAGGACTTCACCATCCCCGTCGACGTCATCGGCCACGAGCTGACCCACGGCGTCACGCAGTACACCGCCAACCTCACCTACGAGGGCCAGCCCGGCGCCCTCAACGAGTCCGTCTCCGATGTCTTCGGCGTGCTGATCAAGCAGTACGCCCTCGGGCACACCGCCGCCCAGGCCGACTGGCTGATCGGCGCCGACCTCCTGGGCCCGAACGTCACCGGCAAGGCGCTGCGCTCGATGAAGGCCCCCGGCACCGCCTACGACGACGACGTCCTCGGCAAGGACCCGCAGCCCGCCACGATGAAGGACTACGCCCGCACGACCGACGACAACGGCGGCGTCCACATCAACTCCGGTATCCCCAACCACGCCTTCTACCTGGCCGCCACCGCCCTCGGCGGCAAGGCCTGGGAGCGGGCGGGACAGGTCTGGTACGACGTCCTGACCGGCGGCAAGCTCACCGCGAACGCCCAGTTCGCCGACTTCGCCGCCCTCACCATCAAGGCCGCCCAGGCCCGCTTCGGCGCCGGCGCCGAGCACGAGGCGATGGTCAAGGCCTGGACGCAGGTCGGAGTGACCCCGAAGTAGCGGCGCCACGAGGTCCGCGGGGCGGGCGCTGCCGGCAGGCGCGCCCGCCCCGCGCACGGTTAGCTTGGCCGTACGGGGTAGAAGTCCGTCGGAGACGTCGGAGGAGTCCGTTATGCGCATTCACATTCACCGCACCGGTGGCTTTGCGGGCGTCGACCGCCGCGCCGAGGTCGACACCTCGGGCCGCCCTGACGCCGAAGACTGGCAGTCCCTGGCCAAGGACGCCGTCGCCACCGCCCGCACCGAGCCCCCCGTCGGAGTGCCGGACGGCTTCAGCTACCAGATCACGGTCGACGGCCGGACGGTGTACTGCTCCGATCCGCGGCTCACGGACGAGCAGCGGACACTGATCACCAAGGTCATGAAGGAAGGGTCGTAGCGGCCGGGGCGCCCTCGCGCGCCCCACCGCCCGCTGGATCCGGGGTTCCGGCCTGCCCCAACTGCCCGCCGATGCCCGCCTCTTGACACTGTTACCGGCGGTCACAAAGATCCGGCCCATGACAACGGTGCCGGTCTCCCCCCTGTCCCTGCCCCGCTTCCCCCGCGACTTCCTCTGGGGGGTGTCCACATCCGCCGCCCAGATCGAGGGGGCGGTGGCGGACGACGGGCGGGGACGGTCCGTGTGGGATGTCTTCGCGGCGGAAGCCGGGCGGATCAAGGACGGTTCGGACGCCCGGGTGGCGACCGACCACTACCACCGCTACCGCGAGGACGTGGCGCTGATCGAGGAGCTCGGGGCCGGGGCGTACCGCTTCTCGGTGGCCTGGCCGCGGGTGGTGCCGGACGGGGACGGGCCGGTCAACGGGGCCGGGCTGGACTTCTACGACCGGCTGGTGGACGCCTTGCTGGCGGCGGGGATCGCGCCCGTGCCGACGCTGTTCCACTGGGATACGCCGCAGGCGCTGGAGGAGCGCGGCGGCTGGCTCGTACGGGAGACCGCCGAGCGCTTCGCGGCGTATGCGGACGTGGTGGCGGGGCGGCTCGGGGACCGGGTGGAGCACTGGATCACGCTCAACGAGCCCGCCGAGGTGACCTTGCTGGGTTACGGGCTGGGGCAGCATGCCCCGGGGCGGCAGCTTCTGTTCGAGGCACTGCCGGCGGCGCACCATCAGCTGCTGGGCCACGGGCTGGCCGTGCAGGCGCTGCGGGCCCGTGGGGCGACGGACATCGGGATCGCCAACTCGCACGGCCCGACGTGGAGCGCGAGTGCGTCGGAGGCGGACACCGAGGCGGCCGGTCTCTACGACCTGCTGCTCAACCGGCTGTTCGCGGAGCCGGTGCTGCTGGGACGCTATCCGGACGAGGAACTGGCGGCGCTGCTGCCGGGGCCGGTCGCCGAAGACCTGAAGGTCATCTCACAGCCGCTGGACCGGTACGGGATCAACTACTACCAGCCGACGCTGGTGGGTGCCCCCGGGGCGGACGGTGCCGGGGCGGCCGACTTCGGCGGGATCCGGCTGCCGCCCGAACTCCCCTTCGCGCCACTAGAGATCGAGGGGTATCCGCGGACCGATTTCGGCTGGCCGGTGGTGCCGGAGGCGCTGACCGAGCTGCTGGTGACGTTCCGGGAACGCTACGGGGACCGGCTGCCGCCCGTCGTGATCACCGAGAACGGCTGCTCGTACGAGGGGATCGAGGACGGGGAGCGGATCGCGTTCCTGGACGGGCATCTGCGGGCGCTGCATACGGCAATGGAGTCCGGGGTCGATGTCCGCGGGTACTTCGTGTGGTCGTTGACGGACAACTTCGAGTGGGCGGAGGGGTATGCGCGGCGGTTCGGTCTGGTGCATGTCGACTACGCGACCTTGGAGCGGACACCCAAGGCCTCGTACCACTGGCTGCGGGATGTGCTGCGGGAGCAGGCCCGGGGATGAGCGGGGCCGCGGCTCCGGAAGCGCTGACGGAGCCGTCGGAGCAGGTCGGGCGGGGCTGGACCGCCGCGCTGTCGGTGGCCAACGGGGCGATCTGGGCCGGGTGGTACGGGCCGTTGCAGATACTGCTCGCCCTGCAGGCCGCGGAGCTTGCGCCGCCGGGGACACCGAAGGAGTCGGTGCTGGCGTGGGTGACGGGGACGGGGGCCGTCGTCTCGATGGTGTCCAGCCCGCTGTTCGGGGCGCTGTCGGACCGTACGACCTCGCGGTTCGGGCGGCGTACGCCGTGGATCGTCGCGGGGGTCGCGGGCGGGGCCGGCGCGCTCGTGCTGCTGGCCGGGGCGGACACGGTGCCGGTGATGGCGCTGGGGTGGTGTCTGGTGCAGCTCACCCTCAACGCGGCGTTCGCGGCGCTCACGGCGGCGGTGCCCGACCGGGTGCCGCACCGGCAGCGCGGGGCGGTGGGCGGCTGGCTGGGGGCCGCTCAGATCCTGGGGGTGCTGGCCGGTACGGGCCTGGCGACGGCCGCCGGCGGAGTGGCCGCGGGCTATCTCGCCTGCGCCGGTTTCGCGGTGCTGGGCACCCTGCCGTACGTGCTGCTGCACCGGGATCCGGTGCTGCCGGCCGAGCGGCGCCCGGCGCTGAGCGTACGTGCCCTGGTCGCCGGGTTCTGGATCAGCCCGCGCCGCCATCCCGACCTGGGGTGGGCCTGGCTGACCCGGTTCCTGATCAATCTCGGCAACGCGCTGGCCCTGCTGTATTTGCTGTACTACCTGCGGGATGTGCTGCACCGGCCTGACCCCGGCGGCGGGGTGCTGGTGCTGACCGCCGTCAACGGCGTGACGCTGCTGGGCACGGTCGTCGTCGGGGGCTTCTGGTCGGACCGGGTCGGGCGGCGGCAGCCGTTCGTGCTGTGGTCCGGGGTGATCATGACGGTGGCGACCGGGCTGCTGGCCGGATGGCAGACCTGGGCGGGGGCCCTGTGCGCCGCGGCACTGCTCGGGGTGGGGTTCGGCGTCTTCACCTCCGTCGACTTCGCGCTGATGACGGATGTACTGCCGGCCGCCGCCCACCGCGGCAAGGACCTGGGCGTCATCAACATCGCCAACTCGCTGCCGCAGGTGGCCGCCCCCGCGCTGGCCGCGCCGCTCGTGCACCACCTCGGCGGCTACCGGACGCTGTATGCCGTCGCGGCCGCGGTGGGGCTGGTGGGGGCGCTGCTGGTGCGCAGGATCCGGGGTGTGCCGTAGGCCGGTGTCCCCGCCTGGGCCGCGCACCGGCCGACGGGGCCGGGAGGGAAGCGGGGCCGGGAGGGAGCCGGGGCCGGGCTCAGAAGCCCAGCTTGCGCAGCTGCTTCGGGTCGCGCTGCCAGTCCTTGGCGACCTTGACGTGCAGATCCAGGAAGACCGGCGTGCCGAGCAGTGCCTCGATGTGCTTGCGGGACTTGGTGCCGACCTCCTTCAGGCGCTTGCCCTTGGGGCCGATGATGATCCCCTTCTGGCTGGGGCGCTCGATGTAGACATTCGCGTGGATGTCCAGGAGGGGCTTGTCGGCCGGGCGGTCCTCGCGCGGGAGCATCTCCTCGACGACCACCGCGATGGAGTGCGGCAGTTCGTCGCGGACGCCCTCCAGCGCGGCCTCGCGGATCAGCTCGCCGACCATGACCTGCTCGGGCTCGTCGGTGAGATCGCCCTCGGGGTAGAGCGGCGGGCTCTCCGGGAGCATCGGCACGAGGAGGTCGGCGAGGAGCGACACCTGGGTGTCGCCGACCGCCGAGACCGGGATGATCTCGGCCCACTCGATGCCCAGCTCCTGGCCGAGCTGGTCGATGGCGATCAGCTGGGCGGCCAGCGCCTTGGAGTCGACCAGGTCGGTCTTGGTGACGATGGCGACCTTGGGGGTCTTCTTGATGCCGGCCAGCTCGGTCGCGATGTAGCGGTCGCCGGGGCCGAGCTTCTGGTCGGCGGGCAGACAGAAACCGATGACGTCCACCTCGGACCAGGTGGTCCGGACGACGTCGTTCAGCCGCTCGCCGAGCAGAGTGCGCGGCTTGTGCAGGCCCGGGGTGTCGACGAGGACCAGCTGCGCCTCGGGGCGGTGCACGATGCCGCGGACCGTATGGCGGGTGGTCTGGGGGCGGTTGGAGGTGATCGCCACCTTCGTGCCGACGAGAGCGTTCGTGAGGGTGGACTTGCCCGCGTTGGGGCGCCCCACGAAGCAGGCGAAGCCGGCGCGGTGCGCTGCGGAGGACTCTGTACGAACGCTCATGGGGCCCATTCTCCCCGATCCCGGGCCCGGCTCCGACCACCCGCGCCCCGGAGCGCCCCGGCCCGGCCCGGTGGTCCGGCCCGCGGCCGGAGCCAGGGGGACGCAAGGGCAGGGGCCGGACGGCAGGGGCGGCCCGCCGCTACCGGTGGGCCGCCCCGTACGCCGTCGTACGGCTCCGGCGCCCGGTGTCGTACGGCTCCGGCACTCAGCCCTGTGCGTCGCCCGCCGGGACGGTGCTGCGCAGGGTGCCGTCGAGGCCCGCGACCAGGACGGGCGTGGCAGGCCCGCCGAGGTCCCGTACGGCCGCGCGGTCCGCGTCGGTGGCGCGCTCGGCGTCGGTGACCACGGCCGCGGCCTCCAGGGACGTGGCCCCGCTGGCGACGGCCATCGCGACGGCCGTCTGAAGCGCGCTGAGCTTCAGCGACTCCAGGGCGACGGTGCCGGCGACATACGTGCGGCCGGTCTCGTCGCGCACGGCGGCGCCCTCGGGCACGCCGTTACGGGCCCGCGCCGAGCGGGCGAGCGTGATGATCTTGCGGTCTTCCGGGTCCAGCGGTGCGGTCTCGCTCATACGGGCGAGCATATGCGGGGCGGCGCGGACGGCGGAAAGGGGCAGCCGGCAGGACCGGCCGCCGCCCGGCGGGAGTCAGCCCGCGACGGAGTACATCCCTCCGCCACGCCCGGCTTCGCCCACGCGGGGCGCCCCCCATCGGCGGCCCCCCGCCGAGGTGAGCCGCTCCAGCTTCGCCGCGGTGTCCGTCCCGGGGCGCGGGTTGTGCAGCACGATGTTGAGGTCGGGGCGGACCGGGATCCGCAGCTGGGTGGTCTCGAAGAGCAGGGCGCCGACGAGCGGGTGGTCCATCTCCTTGTGGATCGTGCCGCCGTCCTGGACGTCGCCGCGGCCCCACAGCCCGGCGAATTCCGCACTGAGCGCGGAGGCCTCGCGCACGACCGCGTCGAAGCCCTCGTCGCCGGGCCGCGCCGAGCACGCGGCGCGGAACTGCGCCACGACCACGGGGGCGTTCCTCTCCCAGCTGGCGGCCCGCGCGCGGTAGACGGGGTCGGTGAAGAACGCGATCAGGCAGTTGCGCGAGACACCGGGGAGGCCGTGGCCCAGCACCAGCTGTGCCGCGTCGTTGTGGGCGACGGTGTTCCAGTACGGATCCATGATGTGCGCCGGGAACGGCATCCAGGCGTCGATCAGCCGCTTCAGGCCCGCGCACACGTCGGTGAGGCCCAGCTCCTCGGCGTCCTGCCGCTGCGGAGGGTTCAGCCCGGCCAGGACGTACAGATGCCGCCGCTCGGCGCCGTTGAGCCGCAGCACCCTGGCGACCGCGTCCAGCACCTGCGGCGAGACGGTGATGTCGCGGCCCTGCTCCAGCCACTGGTACCAGGAGGCACCGACCCCGGCGAGGACGGCGACCTCCTCGCGGCGCAGTCCCGGAGTGCGGCGGCGGCCGCCGTCGGGCAGTCCCGCCTCGGCCGGGGTGACCCGGGCGCGGCGGCTCATCAGGAAGTCGCGGAGTTCCTGTCGTCGGCGCGCGGTGTCCTGGCCGGCGGTGTTCGAGGCCACGTGTCTCCCCCTGTCGGCGTGGCTGGTGGTGCGGACACCACGATAAGTTCCCGCTCCCCACGGCGTATTCCGAAACCGCAGGCTCTTTGCATGCCAGTAACCGAGACCTCACCGCCCACCGCCGCCCCGCCGGGTCCGGGGTCCCGGGCGGCCGCGCCCGTGGCCCCCTCCCCGGCCCCGGCCACCGCCGCCGCCTCCGCCGGCGCGCGGATGACCCCGCGGGCCAAGCTCGTCCTGCTGCTCCTGTGCGCGGCGCAGTTCATCATCGCGCTGGACTTCTCCATCCTGAATGTGGCGCTGCCCGTGCTCGGCAGGGACCTGGGCATGGGCCAGGCCGATCTCCAGTGGGCGGTCACCGCGTTCGCGCTGCCCTCCGGAGGCTTTCTGCTGCTGTCCGGCCGCATCGCCGATCTCTACGGGCGGCGCAAGCTGTTCCTCATCGGGTTCGCGCTGTTCGTCGCGGCCTCGGTACTGGCCGCGCTGGCCTGGTCCCCGGCGGCGTTCCTGGCCGGGCGGGCGCTCCAGGGGCTGGGCGCGGCGGTCATCGTGCCCACCGGAATGTCCCTGCTCACCACCACCTTCGCCGAGGGACCGCAGCGCGAACGCGCCCCCCTGGGCATCGGCGGCACCGTGCTCTCGATGGGCTTCACCATCGGCATGGTGCTGGGCGGGGTGATGACGGATGCGCTGGGCTGGCGCTCGACCATGGGCCTGCTGTCCGTGGCCGGGGTGGCCGTAGTGGCCGCGGCACCGGCGCTCCTGACCGAGTCCCGGCATCCGCGGCGGCCGCGGATCGATGTGCCCGGCGCGGTCACCGTCACCGGCGGGCTGCTGTCGCTGATCTACGCCCTGTCGACCGCCGCCGAGCGGGGCTTCGGCCACCCGGATGTCCTGGTGACGCTGATCGCGGGCCTGGCGCTGCTGGCCGCGTTCGTGCGGGTGGAGTCGCGGGCCGAACAGCCGCTGGTGTCACTGCCGATGCTGCGCCGCCGGACCGTCGCCTGGGGGAATCTGGCGGGCCTGACGACCTTCGCGATGATGAGCACCGTCATCTTCCTGCTGACGCTCTACCTCCAGGAAGTGCTGCGGCTGTCCGCCTTCCGGACCGGTCTGCTCTTCGGTGTGCAGGGCGTGGTCTCGGCCGTCGCCGGCCTCGTCGCCCCGAAGGTCATCGGCCGGCTGGGCGCCCGCCGCACGCTGCTGACCGGGCTGCTGCTCCAGGCCGGCTTCACGGCCGCGCTGCTGGGGCTGGGCACCGGCACGGGGATGTGGCCGGCCCTCATCGGGGTGACCTTCGCCGGCCTCGGCCATCTGTGGGCGATCATCTCGTACGGCGTGACCGCCACCTCAGGCCTCCCGGATGCCGAGCAGGGCCTGGCGACCGGTCTGGTCACCAGCTCACAGCAGGTGGGCATCACCCTCGGCATTCCGCTGCTGAGCGCGGTCGCCACGGCCCATGCCGCCGCGCTGCGGACAGCGGGCAGCGGCTTCGCGGAGGCCACGCTCGGTGGCATCAAACTGGGGCTGGGCCTGGACGCGGCGCTGGTCGCGGTGGTCGCGGTGCTGGTCACGGCCGGGCTGCGGACGCCCCGTGCGACGCGCGGCGACTGAGGGAGAAGGTGGCTGCCCCGGACCCCCGCGCCGGGGCAGCCTGCGCGGCACGCTTTCTGTCGCGATTTCTCTCACGCATGACGGTCGCGCTCGGCGACCGCCTGAAGATCTTTCCATGAGGCGCACCACGGAATCCAGCGCCACCGGAAATGGCTTGCAGAACATTTCTGGTGCACTGGAGATAAGTAGCTTTGTGGAGTGTGGTGGCGGAAAATGTTCCCGCCACCACAAGGAATTACGCGGCGAATTCCGCAATCGTTCAGCCGGCGGAGCGGCCGCCCGCCCAGGGCTCCTCGGACGCGCTCGCGCCCTCGGGCCGCACCGGCTCGCACAGCACCGTGATGATCTTGTTGCGGCGTCCTGCCGGTGACTCCGCGGTCAGCCGGAGCGCCTTCAGGCCCGGGTCGGAGGCGTCGTCGGAGAGGTCGACCTCGGCGGTGGCGCCGGCGATCGGGACCCGGCCGAGGAGCTTGGCCAGCAGGCCGCCGACCGTTTCGACGTCCTCGTCGTCCAGCTCGGCCAGCCCGTACAGCTCGCCGAGGTCACCGATGTCCAGCCGGGAGGTGACGCGATAGCGGCCGTCGCCGAGCTCCTCGACGGGCGGCAGTTCACGGTCGTATTCATCGGTGATCTCGCCGACGATCTCTTCCAGGATGTCCTCGATGGTGACAATTCCGGCGGTGCCGCCGTATTCATCGATGACCACCGCGACATGATTGCGGTCCTGCTGCATTTCGCGCAGCAGATCACCGGCATTCTTGGTGTCGGGGACGAAGACGGCGGGGCGCATGGCCGTGGAGACCAGCTCGTTCTCGGCGTCGCGGCTGATGTGGACCTTGCGGGCGAGGTCCTTGAGGTAGACCACGCCGACGACGTCGTCCTCGTTCTCGCCGGTCACCGGGATACGGGAGAAACCGGAGCGCAGGGCGAGGGTCAGCGCCTGGCGGATGGTCTTGAAGCGCTCGACGGCGACCAGGTCCGTCCGCGGCACCATCACCTCGCGGACGAGGGTGTCGCCGAGCTGGAAGACGGAGTGCACCATCCGGCGCTCCTCGTCCTCGATCAGCGACTCCTTCTCCGCGAGGTCGACCAGCGAGCGCAGTTCGGCCTCGGAGGCGAACGGGCCCTTGCGGAAGCCCTTGCCGGGCGTGAGGGCGTTGCCGAGGAGGATCAGCAGCTGCGGGATCGGGCCCATGATGCGGGCCAGCGGCAGCAGCACATAGGCGGCGGCGGTGGCGGTGTTCAGCGGATGCTGGCGGCCGATGGTCCGCGGCGAGACGCCGACGGCGACATAGGAGACCAGCACCATCACGGCGGTGGCGACGGTCAGCGCCTGCCACGTCTTGTCGAAGGAGCGCAGACAGGCGTAGGTGACCAGGACGCCGGCGGCCATCTCACAGCCGACCCGCACCAGCAGCGCGACATTGAGATAGCGGGTGGGGTCGGCGGCGACGGCGGCGAGCTTGGCGCTGCCGCGGCGGCCGGAGCGGACGGCTTCCTCGGCCCGGAAGCTGGTCGTACGGGCCAGGCCGGCCTCCGCGCAGGCGGCGAGCCAGGCGATCACGACGAGCAGGACCGCGACCGCGATCAGCTGGGTGGTCATCGGCTGTCCCGTCAGGTCACGGTGGGGGCCGGCGAGGGGCCGGTCAGGCCCTGCTCGGTCCGCCAGCCGTCGATGATCGCCGCCTGAAGGCCGAACATCTCGGCCTTCTCGTCGGGCTCCTCGTGGTCGTAGCCGAGGAGGTGGAGCACGCCGTGGACGGTGAGCAGCTGGAGCTCCTCGTCCATGCTGTGCCCGGTCGGGGCGTCCTCGCCCTGCTTCTTGGCGACCTCCGGGCACAGCACGATGTCACCGAGGAGCCCCTGCGGGGGCTCCTCGTCGTCCTTGGCCGGCGGACGCAGCTCGTCCATCGGGAAGGACATGACATCGGTCGGTCCCGGCAGGTCCATCCACTGGATGTGCAGCTGCTCCATGGCCTCGGCGTCCACGACAATCACGGACAGCTCGGAGAGCGGGTGGATACGCATCCGGGCGACGGCGTAGCGGGCGACATCCAGGATGGCCTGCTCGTCGATGGCCGTGCCGGACTCGTTGTTGACGTCGATGGACATGGGGGAGTTGCGTCTCACTTCTGTTTGCCGGGCGCGGGCCGGCCGGTGGTCCCGGCCGGCCAGGGCTCACTTGCCGTTGCGGCTGTCGTACTTCTCGTAGGCATCGACGATACGGCCGACCAGCTTGTGGCGGACCACGTCCTGGCTGGTGAGCAGGGAGAAATGCACATCGTCGACGCCGTCCAGGATGTCCCGGACCTGGCGCAGACCGCTCTTCGTGCCGCCGGGCAGGTCCACCTGGGTGACATCGCCGGTGATGACGATCTTCGATTCGAACCCGAGGCGGGTGAGGAACATCTTCATCTGCTCGGGATTGGTGTTCTGCGCCTCGTCGAGAATGATGAACGCGTCATTGAGCGTCCGGCCGCGCATATACGCCAGCGGGGCGACCTCGATCGTGCCCGCCGCCATCAGGCGCGGGATGGAGTCGGGGTCGAGCATGTCGTGGAGCGCGTCGTAGAGCGGGCGCAGATACGGGTCGATCTTCTCGTAGAGGGTGCCGGGCAGGAAGCCCAGCCGCTCGCCGGCCTCGACCGCGGGGCGGGTCAGGATGATGCGGTTGACCTGCTTGGCCTGGAGCGCCTGCACGGCCTTGGCCATCGCGAGGTAGGTCTTGCCGGTGCCGGCCGGGCCGATGCCGAAGACGACCGTGTGCTCGTCGATGGCGTCGACATAGCGCTTCTGGTTGAGCGTCTTGGGCCGGATCGTGCGGCCGCGGTTGGACAGGATGTTCTGGGTGAGCACCTCGGCGGGCGTCTCACTGACCGCTCCCTCGCCGTCCTCCGCCGCGCGCAGCATGGCGATGGAGCGTTCCACTGCGTCCTCCGTCATCGGTTGTCCGGTGCGGAGCACCAACATCATCTCGTCGAAAAGGCGCTGGACGAGGGCGACCTCCCCGGCGTCGCCGACAGCGCTGACTTCATTGCCCCGGACATGGATGTCGGTCGCCGGGAAGGCTTTTTCGATCACGCGCAGAAGGGAGTCTCCGGATCCCAGGACCGTGACCATCGGGTGTTTGGCCGGGACGGTGAACTGGGCGCGCGCCTGCGGTTGCGTGGGTGTCTGAGTCATGGGGCGGCTCGGTGGCCTGCTCAACCCCCATCCTTTGCTCGTAAGAGGTGCCTGCCTGCACTCGACCTGCACTCGGCTCCTTGGGATACCAGAGTACGACGGGGCACCGACAAGCCCGAGGGCTTTTCCTGCCGGGGCGGGGCCGCCGGGCCGCACCCTGCCCGGTGCCGGGGCCGCTCAGGCCGGGCGGCGGAAGCCGATCGTCGGGACGGCGCGGGCCAGCGGGGCGGGCCGGTAGGCGGCGGGCAGCACCTCGTCCAGGAAGGCGTACTGGCGGCGCAGCGCGCCCGGCGCACCCGCCTCGCAGGCGCGCACCTGCTGCCACCAGCCGGCGATCTCGGCCCACCCCGGCGCGGACAACGATCCGCCGAATTCCTGCACGGACAGCGCGGCGCTCAGCCCCGCGAAGGCGAGCCGTTCGGCGAGCGGCCAGTCGGCGAGCGTGCCGGTGACGAATCCGGCGACGAAGACGTCTCCGGCGCCCGTGGGGTCCAGCGCCTCCACGGCGATGGCGGGCACCTCGGCGCTCTCGCCGGTCCGCCCGTCCACCGCATAGGCGCCCTCCGCACCCAGCGTGACCACCGCGAGCGGCACCCGGTCAGCGAGCTTGCGGGCGGCGGCGCGCGGGCAGTCCGTACGGGTGTAGCGCATCGCCTCCTCCGCGTTGGGCAAAAACGCCTCGCAGTGTTCGAGGTCGGCCAGGTCGGCCGGGTCCCAGCGCCCGCTGTCGTCCCAGCCCACGTCCGCGAAGATGCGGCTGCCGCGGCCGGCCGCGCAGCCCAGCCAGGGTTCCCGCCGGCCCGGTACCAGCGAGGCGACGCAGGCGCGGGAGGGCGGCGGGCAGCCCGGGGCGTGCTTGCCGTCGAAGGCGAAATCGGGCGGCGGCGCCTCGTGGCCGTGCGAGACCATCGTGCGCTCGCCCTCGTACGCCATGGAGACGGTGACCGGGGAGTGCCAGCCGGGGACGGTGCGGGACAGCGCCAGGTCGATGCCCTCGCCCTGTGCGAGCGCCTCCCAGCAGTACTCGCCGTAGTGGTCGTCGCCGAAAGCGGCGGCGAGCGAGGTGCGCAGGCCGAGCCGGGCCAGTGCGGTGGCCATGTTGGCGACTCCGCCGGGACTGGAGCCCATGCCGCGGGCCCAGGACTCGGTGCCGCGGACCGGTGCGGAGTCCAGGCCGGTGAAAATGATGTCCAGGAAGACCGTGCCGGTGAGATAGACGTCGGTGGGTGGATCGCCGGCGGCGCGCACCCCTGCCAGCGGATCGAGGGCCGGTGGCACTGCGGCCGGGCCCGCGGGCGGAAGGTCATCGCGTCGGCTGCTCACCGTGCTCGCTCCTCTCGTATCGGCACGTGCCGCCAGTGTGCCTGATGCTGCGGTACGTTCCGCCCCATGAGGCTGACGATTCTCGGCGGGGGCGGCTTCCGGGTGCCGCTGGTCTACCGCGCTCTGCTGGACGACCCGGCACACTCCGTCTCCGAGGTGGTGCTGCACGACACCGATCCACGCCGGGTGGCGGTGATCGCGGACGTGCTGACGCGGCTGGCGCAGGGGCATCCGGCGCCGGTGCCCGTACGGGTCGCGGACGGGCTGGACGACGCGCTGGCCGGCGCCGGCTTCGTCTTCTCGGCGATCCGGGTGGGCGGTACGGCGGGCCGGATACGCGACGAACGGATCCCGCTGTCCGAGGGCGTGCTCGGCCAGGAGACGGTCGGCGCGGGCGGTGTCCTGTACGGGCTGCGGACGATCCCGGTGGCGCTGCACATCGCCGAGCGGGTCGCGGCGCTCGCCCCGGATGCCTGGGTCATCAACTTCACCAACCCCGCGGGCATGGTCACCGAGGCGATGTCCCAGGTGCTCGGCGACCGTGTCATCGGGATCTGCGATTCGCCGGTCGGGCTGGTGCGCCGGGCGGCACGGGCGGCCGGCGCGGACCCGGCCGCGCTCGGGGACCCGGACCGGACCGGCTACGACTACGTGGGGCTCAACCACCTCGGCTGGCTGCGGTCGTTGACGCTGGACGGCACCGAGCTGCTGCCGGGGCTGCTCGCCGACGACGCCGCGCTGGGCTCCTTCGAGGAGGGCAGGCTCTTCGGCGCCGACTGGCTGCGGACCCTGGGCGCGCTCCCCAACGAGTATCTGCACTACTACTACTTCCGCCGCGAGACCCTCGGCTCCGTACGGGACACCCGGGAGACCCGCGGCGAATTCCTCGACCACCAGCAGGGCGGCTTCTTCGAGCGGGCCGCGGCGGCCGGCGGCCCGGACCGGGCGTACGAGCTGTGGGAGCGCACCCGGCTGGAGCGCGAGGAGACCTATATGGCGCACAGCAGGGAGGCCGGCGGCGGCTGGCAGCGCGACAGCCACGATCTGGAGGGCGGCGGCTACGACCGGGTGGCGCTGGCGTTGATGCACGCCATCCTGGGCGACAGCGGGACCCGGCTGATCCTCAATGTGCGCAACGGGACGACGGTGCCGCAGCTGGCGCCGGACGCGATCGTGGAGACGGTGTGCGAGGTGACCGCCCAGGGCGCCCGGCCGCTGCCCTGCGCGCCGCTGCGGGAGGACCAGTTGGGGCTGATGCTCCAGGTCAAGGCGGTGGAGCGGGCCACCGTGGAGGCCGCGACGTTCAAGGACCGGAGCGCCGCGCTACGGGCGCTGGCGCTGCATCCGCTGGTGGACTCCCCCGCGGTGGCCGCCCGCATCCTGGAGCGGGCGGCCACGGAGGCCTGAGGGCAGGGAGACCTGAGGCCAAGGCGACGTGAGGGCACGGAGCCGTGAAGGCACGGAGCCTTGAGGGCGGAGGCGCGAGGGCACCGAGGCGTGAGGCCGCGGAATACCCTCCGCCCCCGCCGCGTTCTGGCCCGTAGGGGGCGCCCGCAACCCCTACGGGATCTGTGCGCCCCGGCCCTAGTGGCCCCTCAGTGGCCGCGCTTGAGCCACTCCCCCAGATGTGGGGCCTCCGCGCCGATCGTCGTCGGGTCGCCGTGTCCGGTGCGCACCTGCGTCGTGGGCGGCAGGGTCAGCAGCCGGTCCCGGATCGAGGCCACGATCGTCGGGAAGTCCGAGAAGGACCGCCCGGTGGCGCCGGGGCCGCCCTGGAAGAGGGTGTCGCCGGTGAAGACGGTGCCCAGCTCGGGCGCGTGGAGGCAGACCGCGCCGGGCGCATGGCCCGGGGTGTGCAGCACGGTCAGGTCCGTACCGGCGATGGTCAGCACCTGGCCGTCCGCCAGCTCCGCGTCCGGCGCGGTGTCCGGGTGCGTCATCTTCCACAACGGCAGGTCGGCGGGGTGCAGATGGATCCGGGCGCCGGTGCGGGAGGCCAGCGCCGGGGCCGCGTCGATGTGGTCGTTGTGCCCATGGGTGCAGACGATCGCGCGCAGCGTCCGGCCGCCGAGGGCTTCGAGGATGGCGTCGGCATCGTGGGCGGCGTCGATGACGATCGCCTCGTCGTCGTCGCCGACGATCCAGACGTTGTTGTCGACGTCCCAGGTGCCGCCGTCGAGGGAGAAGGTTCCGGAGGTGACCAGGTGGTCGATACGGGCCGCCATCAGAGCGTCACCACCGAACGCAGGACATCGCCCGACTCCATCCGCGCGAAGGCCTGCTCTACGTCCTCGATGCCGATGGTCTCGGTGACGAACGCGCCCAGGTCGATCCGGCCCTGAAGATGCAGATCGACCAGCATCGGGAAGTCGCGGGAGGGCAGACAGTCGCCGTACCAGGAGGATTTGAGGGCGCCGCCGCGGCCGAAGACGTCCAGGAGGGGGAGTTCCAGGGTCATGTCCGGGGTGGGCACGCCCACCAGGACGACGGTTCCGGCCAGATCGCGGGCGTAGAAGGCCTGCCGGTAGGTCTCGGGCCGGCCGACCGCGTCGATGACGACATCCGCGCCGAAGCCGCCGGTCAGCTCGCGGACCGCTTCGACGGGGTCGCTGGAGCGCGAGTTGACCGTATGGGTGGCGCCCATGGAGCGCGCGGTCTCCAGTTTCCGGTCGTCGATGTCCACCGCGATGATCGTGACCGCACCGGCCAGCCGCGCGCCCACCACGGCCGCGTTGCCGACGCCGCCGCAGCCGATGACCGCGACCGAGTCGCCGCGCCCGACACCGCCGGTGTTGATCGCGGCGCCGATGCCCGCCATCACCCCGCAGCCCAGCAGCCCGGCCGCCTCGGGCGCCATCCGGGGGTCGACCTTGGTGCACTGTCCTGCGGCGACCAGCGTCTTGTCGGCGAAGGCGCCGATGCCCAGCGCCGGGCTCAGCTCCGTGCCGTCCTTCAGCGTCATCTTCTGGCGGGCATTGTGGGTGTCGAAGCAGTACTGGGGGCGGCCGCGGAGACACGCACGGCACTGGCCGCACACCGCACGCCAGTTGAGGACCACGAAGTCCCCCGGCGCCACGTCGGTGACCCCGTCGCCGACCGACTCCACGACACCGGCCGCCTCGTGCCCGAGCAGGAACGGGAAGTCGTCGTTGATGCCGCCCTGCTTGTAGTGCAGATCGGTGTGGCACACCCCGCACGCCTGGATCTTCACCACGGCCTCGCCGGGACCCGGATCCGGCACCAGGATGGTCTCCAGCCGGACCGGTTCGTTCTTCCCCGGCGCAATCACGCCGCGCACTTCCTGTGCCATCGGGACAGCCCCTCTCACAGATCACCTACGGGACCACTGTGGCGCACCGCCACTGAGCCGTGCCTCACCGTACGCGTGCCGGGCCATGACGCACAGGACCACGGCCGGGTTCGTGATCTTTGGCCCAGGGCCGCGGCCGCGCGCCCGCTCGTGGTGCCCGCCGCCGCGGATCAGCGCGACGCCGACCGCCGCCAGGACGCCCACCACCGACAGTGCGATCAGCCCGCCGCGGGTCGAGCCGGTGGCGTCCTGGAGGATCCCGAAGGCCGTCGGCGCGACGAACCCGCCGAGGATTCCCGGGGAGTTGACGAGCGCGATGGCGGGCGCCGCGATCCGGGCGTCCAAGTAGCTCTGCGGAGTCGTCCGGAAGACCGGGGAGGACGTCTTGACGCCCATCGCCGCCAGGCACGGCGCGGCCAGGGCGAGCCAGGGGGACACCAGGGCGGCCGGCAGAGTGCCGGCCGAGCCGGCCGGCAGCGCGCCGACCAGGAAGGGCCGCCGCCGGCCCGTACGGTCCGAGGCCCGCCCCGTGACGTACGCCGCGGCGAGGGCACACAGCCAGGGCACCGCGACCACATGCGACTCCGTTGCCGTCCGGCCGCCCGGGGGCGGCCGGGGAGCAGGGGCGGGCCCCCGGGGGTCACCAGCGGGGAAGGGCGGGGGTGACCCAGGCCGGGTCGGCGCGCCGCATCGCCGCGGCGTCATCGCGGTCGCGCAGGCCGCCGTCGTCGTCCAGCCAGCGGCGGTGCAGTACGGCGAGCCGGTCGCGGTCGAGCGTGACGCCGAGGCCGGGGGCGTCGCCGACTTCCAGCCGGCCGTCGCGGAAGGTGAGCCGCTCGGTGAGGACGTCCTCGGTCTGCCAGGGGTAGTGGCTGTCGCAGGCGTGATCGAGGTGCGGCACAGTGGCCGCGACCTGGGTCATCGCGGCGAGGCTGATGCCCAGATGGGTGTTGGAGTGCATGGACAGGCCGACGCCGAAGGTGCGGCAGACCGCGGCGAGTTCACGGGTGGCGCGCAGCCCGCCCCAGTAGTGGTGGTCACTGAGCACGACCTGGACGGCGCCGCGGGTGAACGCCCCGGCGATCTCGTCGAAGGTCGTCACGCACATGTTCGTGGCGAGCGGGAGCGGTGCGCCGGCCGCGACCTCCGCCATCCGGGCGGTGCCGCTCGTCGGGTCCTCCAGGTACTCCAGGACGTCGCCCAGCTCGGACGCCACCTCCAGCGACGTGCGCACGCTCCAGGCGCCGTTGGGGTCGATCCGCAGTGGCTGCCCGGGGAAGGCGGCGGCCAGCGCCCGGATGGCGGCGACCTCCTGCGCGGGGGTGAAGACCCCGCCCTTGAGCTTGAAGGACGTGAAGCCGTAGGTGTCGGCGAACCGGCGGGCCTGGGCGACGACACCGGCCGGGTCGAGCGCCGCGCCCCAGTCGTCGCGCTCCCCGCGGCCGCCGGGGTGCCCCTCCCAGCGGTAGAAGAGGTAGGCGCTGAACTCCACGCGGTCGCGGACCTTGCCGCCGAGCAGGGCGTGCACGGGCAGTCCGGCGGACCGGCCCCAGGCGTCCAGGCAGGCGACCTCGAAGCCGGAGAGGACGGACAGCCGCAGCTTGTCGGCGGTCTGGACGCCGCGCAGTCCGCCGACGTCCACGGCCTCGGCCCCGGTCGCGGCCGGTGAATCACCGCACACCTCGGCGGCGAGCGCAGGCAGCGTGTTCAGGTCCGTGACCGACCGGCCGATCAGCGCACTGGCCAACGGCTGGGCCAGCTCCAGGTACTTGGTGTCCCCGTAGGTCTCGCCGAGGCCGGTGACGCCGCCCTCGGTGATCAGCTCGATGATCAGCCGCGGAGTGTACGGCTGGTGTACGCCCTGCGTGTTCAGCAACGGCGGATCGGCCACCAGGATCGGGGTGAGCCGGACTTCGGTGATCGTGAGGCTGTTCTTGGCATCCGTCATCCGCAGGCTCCTACGCGACCGAGGGCTGTTTTCATATGTAGATGGCGTCTACAGATGGATTTGGAGGTTAGGGATCTCGCCTCGCGACCGTCAAGAGCCCGCACCGCACGAGCCTTTACCAAGGGTTGAATCTTCGCGCGTAGATACCGAATTGAGGCTCTGTTAGACCTACGGAGTCCCCTGATGACTCCCGGAGGAGCCGCGCATGCCCCGCCCCACCCGATTCCGCCCCGCCCTCTCCCGAAGGGCCCGCCTCGGCGCCACCACGGTCGCCGCCCTCGTCGCCGGCACCGCGGTCTTCGGCGTCGGCCAGGCCACCGCCGAACACTCCGTGCCGCGCACCGACAAGGAGATCCCCAACCTCACGCAGGTACAGGACAAGATCAAGGCGTACTACGGCGACACGGTGACGGCGGACGGTGAGCACTACGCCTCCCCGCACAGCAACTACGCACGGCAGGTCCGCGGCATCGAGGCCAAGGCCCGCACGTACCTGTCCAAGGCCCTCGCACGGCACGACCGGGCGGGCAAGCAGTCCAAGCCGGCCAAGCCGGCCATCGTCCTCGACATGGACGACACCACCCTGCTCACCTACAACTACGAGCTCCAGGTGGGCTTCCACTACACCGAGGAGAGCCAGGACAAGTACCTGGCGCACACCGACATGGACCCGGTCTTCGGCATGAACCGGCTCGTCAACTGGGCGCACGCCAAGGGTGCCGAGGTGTTCTTCCTGACCGGCCGCAAGGAGGCGCAGCGCGACTGGAGCGTCCGCAACCTCAAGAACGTCGGCTACGGGGTCCCTCTGGACCGCCGGCACGTCTACCTGAAGAACAAGGAGAACCCGCCGGCCTACCTGCCCTGCGGCGCCACCTGCACGACGGTCGAGTACAAGTCGGGCACCCGCAAGCACATCGAGTCCCTCGGCTACGACGTCGTCGCCAACTTCGGGGACCAGTACAGCGACCTGAGCGGCGGCGCCGGCGACCGGACGTTCAAGCTGCCGAACCCGATGTACTACCTGCCGTAGGACGGCCTTCCGGCCCGTCCGCCTGCCAGGCGGACGGGCCGCGCCGCTGCGGGCGCCGCCGTTGCCGTCAGCGCCGCCGTTGCCGTCAGCGCCGCTTGGGCAGGGGCACCCGCGACAGGTCCTGGGCGATGGTCAGTTCGCCGGTGTAGCCCGCCGAGCGGGCCTGCCGCTCGAACTCCGTGGGGTCGGCGTAGCGCTGCGAGAAGTGCGTCAGCACGAGGTGCCGCACACCGGCCCGCTGGGCCACCTCCGCGGCCTGCCCGGCCGTCAAGTGGCCATGATCAAGTGCCAGTTGGACGTCCTCGTCCAGGAAGGTCGACTCGATGACCAGCATGTCCACCCCCTCCGCGAGGGCATGGACGCCGTCGCACAGCCGGGTGTCCATGACGAAGGCGAACCGCTGGCCGGGGCGTCGCTCGCTCACCTCGTCGAGGGTGACGCCGTTGAGCTCACCGAGCCGCTGGATCCGCCCGACGTCGGGCCCGGCGATGCCGTGCGCCGCCAGCCGCTCCGGCAGCATCCGGCGGGCGTCCGGCTCCACGAGGCGGTAGCCGTACGACTCGACGGGGTGCGAGAGCCGCCGTGCCTCCAGGACGTACGACTTCGAGCGGTCCAGCTCACCGTCGGCGGCGACCGGCCGCTCGATCAGCTGGACCGTCTCCCGGTAGGCGGTGGCATACCGCAGCCGGTCGAAGAAGTGCTGTCCACTGGCGGGATAGTGGGCGGTGATGGGATGCGGCACCCGGTCGAGGTTGATCCGCTGGATCACCCCGGCCAGGCCCAGCGAGTGGTCACCGTGGAAGTGGGTGACACAGATCCGGTTCAGGTCATGGGCGGCGACCCCGGCGCGCAGCATCTGCCGCTGCGTCCCCTCGCCGGGGTCGAAGAGCAGCCCCTCGCCGTCCCACCGCAGCAGATAGCCGTTGTGGTTGCGGTGCCGGGTGGGTACCTGGCTCGCGGTGCCGAGGACCACCAGTTCGCGTACGGACAAGTCGGCCCCGTCAGACCAGACGCTGGAGGTCGCAGCCGCCCAGCAGATGCGCATGGGCGTGGAAGACGGTCTGGCCGGCGCCGGGGCCGGTGTTGAACACGATGCGGTAGCCGGTCGTGTCGACCTTCTCCTCCGCGGCCACCACGCCGGCCTCGCGCAGCACATCGCCCGCGATCGCCGGTTCGGCCGCGGCCAGCTCCCTGGCGTTCGCGTAGTGGACCTTGGGGATCACCAGGATGTGCGTCGGGGCCTGGGGATTGATGTCGCGGAACGCGACGGTGGTCTCGGTCTCCCGGACGATGGTCGCCGGCACCTCCCCCGCCACGATCTTGCAGAACAGGCAATCGGCCTGCGGTTCTCCCGCCACCGGTGGCTCCTCCCGAGTCATCCGCCGTACACACGGTGCGTACGACCTTCGGATGCTATCGGGCGGCGCCGTCGGGGGGTTGCAGTGACCGGGGGTGGGGGCGCGGGCTTCGTCGCGGGCTGGGGGCCGCCGAGGGGGCCGGGCCCTCCCGGCGGGGCACGTGCCGCCCGGCACCGCGCCGCGGGATCACTAAACTGGCCCGCAGAACCGCTGTCGCCCACCCACCACCAGGAGTGATGCACCATGGCCACCACGCGCACCGCCGAGACCCACTGGGAAGGCAACCTCCTGGAGGGCAAGGGCACCGTCGCCCTGGAGTCCTCCAAGCTCGGTACGTACGACGTGAACTGGCCCGCCCGCGCGGAGCAGCCCAACGGAGTCACCAGCCCCGAGGAGCTGATCGCGGCGGCCCACTCCTCCTGCTACTCCATGGCCTTCTCGCACGGCCTGGCCGGCAAGGGGTACACCGTCGAGGCCCTGGACACCCGGGCCGATGTCACCTTCCAGCCCGGTGAGGGCATCACCGCCATCGCGCTGACCGTCAAGGCCCGCGTCCCCGGCCTGTCCGAGGAGGACTTCCAGGCGGCGGCCCAGGACGCCAAGGCCAACTGCCCGGTGAGCCAGGCGCTGGCGGGCGTCAAGAACATCACGCTGGCGGCGGAGCTGCTCTGACGGGACGAGCGGCCGGGTCCGGTCGCTCCGCAGGGCGTCCCGGAGGCCGTGGCTCCGCAGGGCGTCCCGGGGGCCGTGCGCCCCGGGGACGCCCACCCAGTTCCGGGGGCTGCCCCTAGCTCCAGCGCCCCGTGCGCCCCAGCAGCAGCGCCGTCGCCGCCGTGCCGGCCGTGGAGGTGCGCAGCACGGTCGTCCCCAGGCGGTACGGCTTGGCGCCGGCCTCGGCGAAGAGGGTGAGTTCCTCCGGGGAGACACCGCCCTCCGGCCCGACGACGAGTACGATCCGGCCCTCGGCGGGGAGTTCGGCGGTGGCGAGCGGGGAGCTGCCCTCCTCGTGGAGGACGGCGGCGAAGTCGGCGTCGGCGAGCAGGGTGGCCACCTGCTTGGTCGTCAGCGGGTCCGCGACCTCGGGGAAGGTCAGCCGGCGCGACTGCTTGCCCGCCTCGCGGGCCGTGGCGCGCCATTTGCCGAGCGATTTCGCGGCCCGCTCGCCCTTCCACTGGGTCACGCAACGCGCCGCAGCCCAGGGCACGATGGCGTCCACACCGGTCTCGGTCATCGTCTCGACGGCGAGCTCGCCGCGGTCGCCCTTGGGGAGCGCCTGGACGACGGTGATCGTGGGGTGCGGCGGGGCCTCACTGCGCAGCTCGGTGACCGCGACGGTCAGCCGGTCCTTCCCCTCGACGGCGGCGACCGTGCCATGTGCCCCGGCGCCGTGACCGTCCGTCAGGACGACCTCCTCGCCGACCCGCAGCCGGCGCACCGACACCGCGTGCCGGCCCTCGGGGCCGTCGAGAGTGAACGTGCCGCCGGCCCGTACGTCCGCGAGCGAATCGACGAGGAAAACCGGCGCGGTCATGAGGCGCTGCCGGCGCCCGGGCGGCTCAACGCGGCGCGCGCCGCGTCCAGTTCGACCGCCAGTACTTCCACGAGCTGCCCGGCGGGCAGCTCCCGGGCCAGCCGGTGCCCCTGCCCCGCCCACAGGTTCATGCCCTGTGCGTCGCCCGCCTTGGCCGCGGCCTTGCGCACCGTGGAGGTGAGGTAGTGGACGGCGGGGTAGGCCGCCGGGGCGTACGGGCCGTGCTCGCGCATGAAGCGGTTGACCAGACCGCGGGCCGGCCGCCCGGAGAACGCCCGGGTCAACTCCGTATGTGTGAACAGCGGGTTGGTCAGCGCCTGCTTGTGCAGCGGGTTGGCGCCCGATTCGGGGGTGGCGAGGAAGGCGGTGCCCAGCTGCGCCATGCTCGCCCCGGCGGCCAGCACCGACGCGATCTGCGCCCCGCGCATCAGCCCGCCCGCGGCGATCACCGGGATCTGCACGGCCTCACGGACCTGCCCGAGCAGCGCCAGCAGCCCCAGCCCCGAGCCGGTCCCGTCGGCGTGCGGATCGTCGCGGTGGGTGCCCTGATGGCCGCCGGCCTCCACGCCCTGCACACACACCGCGTCGGCCCCCGACCACTGTGCGGCCTGCGCCTCGGCGGCGGTGGTGACCGTGACGATGGTGTACGTGCCGACCTTGGCGAAGGCGTCGAGGACCGCGCGCGAGGGGCAGCCGAAGGTGAAGGACACCACCGGCACCGGGTCGTCCCGCAGGATCGCGAGCTTGGCCTCGTAGCCGTCGTCGATGGGCCCGTCGGTGTCGCCGAGTTCCGTCTCGTACCAGGTGGCCTCGCCCGCGAGTTGCTCGCGGTAGACCTCGACGACGGAGCTGTCGGACAGCGAGGGCTGCGGCATGAAGAGATTGACGCCGAAGGGCCGGTCGGTCAGCGACCGCAGCTGCTTGATCTCCTGGTACATGCCGTCGGCGGTCTTGTAGCCGGCGGCGAGGAAGCCGAGACCGCCGGCGCCGCAGACGGCGGCGGCCAGCTCGGGTCCTGAGCCGCCTCCCGCCATCGGGGCCTGCACGATCGGGTAGCGGCAGAACTCGGTCAGTGCGGTGGGCATGAGCACATCGTGTCACGCCCACCGCCCCGCTCCGAACCGGGGCGGCGACCGCTGCGCCGGCCCGGGGAACGGCTTCGCCCCCGGGCCCACCTGGGGCTATCGCCCGTTGAACGCATCCTTCAGGCGCGAGAACAGACCCTGCTGCCCCGGCTGGAACTGCCCCGTGGGCCGCTCCTCCCCGCGGAGCTTGGCCAGCCGCCGCAGCAGCTCTTCCTGGTCGGGGTCGAGCTTGGACGGCGTCATCACCTCGACATGGACGATGAGATCGCCCCGGCCGCCGCCGCGCAGATGGGTCACCCCGCGCTGGTGCAGCGGGATCGACTGGCCGGACTGGGTGCCGGGCCGGACATCGATCTCCTCCACCCCGTCCAGCGTCTCCAGCGGGCACTTCGTGCCCAGCGCCGCCGCTGTCATCGGGATGGTGACCGTGCAGTGCAGATCGTCGCCGCGCCGCTGGAAGACCGAATGCGCCAGCTCGTGGATCTCCACATAGAGATCGCCGGCGGGGCCGCCGCCGGGGCCGACCTCGCCCTCGCCCGCGAGCTGGATGCGGGTGCCGTTGTCGACGCCGGCCGGGATCTTGACGGTCAGCGTGCGGCGGGAGCGGATCCGGCCGTCGCCTGCGCACTCGGGGCACGGGGTCGGCACGACCGTGCCGAAGCCCTGGCACTGCGGACAGGGCCTGGACGTCATGACCTGGCCGAGGAAGGACCGGGTGACCTGCGAGACCTCACCGCGGCCGCGGCACATGTCGCAGGTCTGCGCCGAGGTACCCGGCGCGGCTCCCTCACCGGTGCACGTCGTACAGACGATGGCGGTGTCGACCTGGATGTCCTTGGTCGTGCCGAAGGCCGCTTCGTTCAGCTCGATGTCGAGCCGGATCATGGCGTCCTGGCCGCGGCGGGTGCGCGAGCGCGGCCCGCGCTGCGACGCGGTGCCGAAGAAGGCGTCCATGATGTCGGAGAAGTTGCCGAAGCCCGCGCCGAAGCCGCCCGCGCCCTGGCCGCCGCCCGCCTGCGAGAGGGGATCGCCGCCGAGGTCGTAGACCTGCTTCTTCTGCGGGTCCGACAGGACCTCGTAAGCGGCGTTGATCTCCTTGAACCGCTCTTGGGTCTTGGGATCCGGGTTCACGTCCGGGTGCAGCTCACGCGCCAGCCGGCGGAAGGCTTTCTTGATCTGGTCCTGCGAGGCGTCACGGCTGATGCCGAGGACCGAGTAGTAATCCGTGGCCACTTACGACTCCGCGAGGATTTGTCCGACGTAACGTGCCACTGCGCGTACCGCTCCCATCGTTCCGGGGTAGTCCATGCGGGTCGGTCCGACCACGCCGAGTTTGGCGACTGCCTCGTCGCCCGAACCGTAGCCGACCGTGACGACCGATGTGGACGCCAGGCCTTCGTGGGCATTCTCATGCCCGATACGTACGGTCATGCCCGAGTCCTTGGCCTCCCCGAGCAGCTTGAGCATCACCACATGCTCCTCAAGGGCCTCCAGCACCGGCCGGATCGTCAGCGGGAAATCGTGCCCGAATCGCGTGAGATTGGAGGTACCGCCGATCATCAGCCGCTCTTCGGTCTCTTCCACCAGAGTTTCCAGCAACACCGACAGCACTGTCGAGACCGTGCCGCGGTCGTCCTGCTCGAAGGACTCCGGGAGATCCTGCACCAACTGCGGCACATCCGCGAACCGGCGGCCGACGACCCTGCTGTTGAGCCGGGCCCGCAGGTCCGCCAGCGAGGCCTCGCCGAACGGCGTCTGGCAGTCGATGAGCCGCTGCTCGACCCGCCCGGTGTCCGTGATCAGTACGAGCATCAGCCGGGCGGGGGCCAGCGCCAGCAGTTCGACATGCCGGACCGTGGACCGGGTCAGGGACGGGTACTGCACGACCGCGACCTGCCGGGTCAGCTGCGCCAGCAGCCGGACCGTGCGGCCCACCACATCGTCGAGGTCGACGGCGCCGTCCAGGAAATTCTGGATCGCCCGCCGCTCCGGGCTGGACAGCGGCTTGACGCCGGCCAGCTTGTCGACGAACAGGCGGTAGCCCTTGTCGGTCGGGATGCGCCCGGCGCTGGTGTGCGGCTGGGCGATGAATCCCTCGTCCTCCAGGGCCGCCATGTCGTTGCGGACGGTGGCCGGGGAGACGCCGAGCTGATGGCGTTCGGTGAGCGCCTTGGAGCCGACCGGCTCCTCCGTCCCGACATAGTCCTGGACGATGGCGCGCAGCACCTCCAGCCTGCGTTCACTGAGCATCCCGCGCACCTCCAGTCCGGCCGTCCGCCGTCTCGTCTCTCCTGGCACTCACACGGGCCGAGTGCCAGACCCTGAGCCAGTGTACGGCCGGGTAGCACGGACACGGCAAGGGCAGCCGCGCACAGCACCCGCCCGATGACCGTGTTCGGCCGATCTGTCGGGCAACGCTATCGCGATGGCGCTAGCGTCTCGGTATGCACACTGCTTGGGAAGAGGCCGGGTGGGAACGACTCGGTGACGGTGTCGCCAGGCGCCGTATGCCGGGCTGGGACGAGACGATCGGGGTGGTCGCGGGGACCACCGGCGTGATGATCGTCGACACCGGCGCGACCCTGCGCGACGGCGCGGATCTGCGGCGTGCGATCCGCGGCGTACTGGGCCGGGAAGTGACGCATATCGCGCTCACCCACCCCCACTTCGATCATGTGCTGGGCACCGCCGCCTTCGCGGGCGTCGAGGTCTTCGGCGCGGCCGGACTGAGCGAGCTGCTGCGCCGCGGCAAGGACGAGCTGCGGCACGACGCGATGCGGCACGGCGTCGACCGGGACGCCGCCGCCGAGGCCGCCGATCTGCTGGTCGCCCCGCACCACCACGTCCACGACCAGCTGACCGTCGAGCTCGGCGACCGGCAGGTGCTGCTCGCCAATGTCGGCCCCGGGCACACGGCCCACGATCTGGCGGTCCTGGTACCGGGCCGGGGCGGGGACCCGGAGATCGTCTTCTGCGGCGATCTGGTCGAGGAGTCCGGAGAGCCCCAGGCAGGCCACGACGCACTGCCGCAGCAGTGGCCCGCCGCGCTGGACCGGCTGCTGGCCCTCGGCGGCGAGGACGCGCGGTACGTTCCCGGCCATGGCGCCGTGGTGGACGCCCGCTTCGTCCGTGCCCAACGCGAGGCCCTGGCCACCCGCTTCGGCGTCGCCCCGTCCTGACCACCGCCCGCCCTCCCCACGACTGCATACAAACAAAGATCGACAGAGAACAGGTCCCACGCGATGCAGAACCGGCGCTACAGCCCCGACCTCACCCCGCCCTGGAAGAAGCAGCAGCCTGCGCCCGAGGTGCCGGCCGAGCCCGATCTGGTCGTCGAGGAGGTCACCTCGGGTTTCTGCGGCGCCGTGATCCGCTGCGAGAAGACGGCACAGGGCCCGACGGTCACCCTGGAGGACCGCTTCGGCAAGCACCGGGTCTTCCCCATGGAGCCGCGCGGCTTCCTGCTGGAGGGGCGGGTGGTCACTCTCGTACGCCCCCAGGGCCGGCCGGCGGCCACCACCCGGACGCGTACGGCATCGGGATCACTCGCCGTGCCCGGCGCCCGCGCACGGGTCGCCCGCGCCGGGCGCATCTATGTGGAGGGCCGGCACGACGCCGAGCTGGTGGAGCGGGTGTGGGGCGACGACCTGCGCATCGAGGGCGTGGTCGTGGAGTACCTGGAGGGCATCGACGACCTGCCCGCGATCGTCCGCGGCTTCTCCCCCGGTCCTGACGCCCGTCTCGGCGTCCTCGTCGACCATCTCGTGCCCGGCTCGAAGGAGTCCCGTATCGCGGCCGAGGTGACCGGTGACCATGCGCTGGTGGTGGGCCATCCGTACATCGACGTCTGGGAGGCGGTGAAGCCGTCCTCGGTCGGGATCGCGTCCTGGCCGTCCGTCCCGCACGGCCAGGACTGGAAGACGGGCGTGTGCCGGGCACTGGGCTGGCCGGAGAACACCGGCGCCGCCTGGCAGCGGATCCTGTCCTGCGTGCGCTCCTACAAGGACCTGGAGCCGGCGCTGCTGGGGCGGGTGGAGGAGCTGATCGACTTCGTGACTGTGCCGGACGGCGAACTCCGCTAGCGGGAGAGCGTCCGGAACCCCTCGGTGTTGAGGGTGATACCGAGGGCATCGATCGGGATCTGATCGCCGAACTTCGCGGTGCGCTCGACCCGGTACTCGGCGTTCTCGCCCGCGCCCTCCGGTTCTGTGAGCAGGAGGCAACGAGCAGCGAGCGGATCGACGATCAGGTACGCGGGGATACCGCCAGCCGCATACATGGAACGCTTTGTGTGGTAATCCCGATCCGCGCTCGTCTTGGATACGACCTCCACGGTCAGAGTGACAGCCGGAGCGGGAACCAGTCGTCCTGGCCCCTCGAATGCCCCGTGTTCCACCACCACCAGATCGGGCTGCGGCTGACTTGCCTCTCCGGGGATCGCGAGGTCCTGAGTCTGAACCGGGTACCACCGCTCAGCGGGGACCTGGTAGAGGATGGACAGGACGATCAAGTTGTGGACCCAGTCGGGCCCGGCCCTCATCACGATTTCGCCCCGCAGCAGCTCGCATTTGATGCCGTCGGGAACATCAATGCTCTCGAACGCACCAATAACCTTGTCAATCGGTCGCTCATCCACAGCGGTCATCTCCGTGGGCCTCCACATCCGCCGCGTTCAGTTAGCAGCAGCCTATGAACAGCCTAGGCGGGCGCGCAGCACACCCACATCGGTTCACTCGTTCGAGCACACGTTCTCAGTCCACCAGATCACGCACCACCGCGTCCGCCAGCAGCCGCCCCCGGAGCGTCAGCACGGCCCGGCCCGCCTCGTACGGACCGGCCTCCAGCAGACCGTCGGCCAGCGCACGGGCCGCTGCCCGCGCCCCCGCCGGCGCGAGGATGTCCAGCGGGCAGCCGTCCGAGAGCCGCAGCTCCAGGAGGATGCGTTCGACCCGGCGGTCCTCGTCCGAGAGGATCTCGCGGCCGGCGCCCGGGGAGCGGCCTTCGGTGAGGGCCTGGGCGTAGGCGCCGGGGTGTTTGACGTTCCACCAGCGGACGCCGCCGACGTGGCTGTGGGCGCCGGGGCCCGCGCCCCACCAGTCGGCGCCGGTCCAGTAGAGCTCGTTGTGGCGGCAGCGGGCGGCGTCGGTGGTGGCCCAGTTCGAGACCTCGTACCAGGTGAAACCGGCCGCGGCGAGGCGTTCGTCGGCGATCAGGTAGCGGTCGGCGTGGGTGTCGTCGTCGGTCATCGGGACCTCGCCGCGGCGGATCCGGCGGGCCAGCTGGGTGCCCTCCTCGACGATCAGGGCATAGGCGGAGACATGGTCCGGGCCGGCGCCGAGCGCGGCGTCGAGGGAGGCGCGCCAGTCGTCGTCGGTCTCGCCCGGAGTGCCGTAGATCAGATCGAGGTTGACGTGCTCGAAACCGGCCGCGCGGGCCTCGGCGACGCAGGCCTCGGGGCGGCCCGGGGTGTGCGTACGGTCAAGGATCTTCAGGACGTGCTGCCGGGCGCTCTGCATACCGAAGGAGACCCGGTTGAAACCGCCCGCGAGAAGCTCGTCGAGGTAGCGGGGATCGACGGACTCCGGGTTGGCCTCGGTGGTGATCTCGGCACCGGGCGCGAGGCCGAATTCCTCGCGGATGGCGGCGAGCATCCGGCCGAGATCGGCGGCGGGCAGCAGGGTCGGGGTGCCGCCGCCGACGAAGACCGTCTCGACCGGGCGCGGGTCGTCGCCCAGCACCTTGCGGGCCAGCCGGATCTCGTCGACGACGGTGTCCGCGTAGTTGTCGCGGGAGGCCAGGGCGCCCCCGGAGCCGCGCAGCTCGCTCGCGGTGTACGTGTTGAAGTCGCAGTAGCCGCAGCGGGTCGCGCAGTACGGCACATGCAGATAGAAGCCGAGGGGCCGGCCGGCGGCGCCCGCCGGGGCATGACCGGGCAGCGCCCCGTCCTCGGGCATCGGCTCACCATCAGGCAGTGCGGAAGGCATGGGAACCATTGTCCGTCATGGCGGGGCGGTGCCGGTCCGGTGCCGGGGTGCCCTAGGACACCCCGTGCCCCGCCGCCTGGAGGACCAGCAGGGCGAGGTCGTCGTCGGGCGGGATCGGGCCGAAGGCGTGGACGGTGTTGCGGATGTGGTCGGCGAGGGCGGTGGCGCCCAGGCCGACTCCTGCGGCAAGGGCGGTGGCCAGGCCGTCCTCGTCGTCGAAGAGCCGCCGCCCCGAGCGCCGCTCGGTCACCCCGTCGGTGACGCACAGAAGCGTTTCCCCCGGGCAGAGGTCGAACGATTCGCTGACGTACGCCGCGTCCTCGACCACCCCCAGCAGCATCTGCGGCGCCGCGACGACCCGGACCGTGCCGTCCGCGCCCAGCACCAGCGGCAGCGGATGGCCGGCGCTGGCCAGGGTGCAGCGTGCGCCCCCGGAGCCGCCGGGGTACGGGACGATCTCGCCGTAGAGCAGGGACAGGAAGCGGGCCTGTTCGCCCTCCTCGCGGATCTCGACCGGCGCCTCCGCCCCGGCGCCGGCCGCCGCCACCGCCGCCGCGACCGCCGCCACCGAATCCACGGCCTCCCGCGCCATGGTCTTGTTGAGCCGGTCGAGCACCGCGGCCACTCCGAAGCCGTCGCGGGCCAGCAGCCGCAGCACCGGGCGGGCCAGCCCGGTCACCGCGGCCGCCTCGGGGCCGCTGCCGCAGACATCGCCGAGGGCGAAGCACCAGCGGCCGTCCCCGGCGTCGAAGAGGTCCCAGAAGTCGCCGCCCGCCCAGGCACCCTCACGCGGCTCGTAGACCACCGCCGACTCCACGCCGGGCACCTGCGCCCGCCCCCGCGGCAGCAGACGGCGCTGGAGGACCTGGCTGATCCGCTCCTGGCGGCTGTAGGCGCGGGCGGTGGCAACCGCGCGGGCGACCCGGCGGCCCAGGTCCTCGATCAGGCCGACGACCTCGTCGGGGAAGCGCGGCAGGCCGCCCCGGCCGAGCAGGAGGGTGCCGAGGCGGCGGCCGCCCGCGACCAGGGGGCAGGCCAGTGCGGCGCCGCCCGGCCCGTAGCCGCTCGGTTCGTACGGCCAGGGCCAGGGGACCGCGCCGGGCGCACCGTTGGGCGAGCCGCTGCCCGGGAGTTCCGGCGGCTGCTTCTCCAGCGCCGTGCGCAGCGCGTCGATCCGGCTCTCGCAGGTGTGCCAGACGCGAGCGAGCCGTTGTTCCTCGCCGTCCGCGGCGATGCCCCGGCCGGGCGCGCCGGCGTCGCCGTCGTAGAGCCACACCGCGCACCATTCGGCGAGCCGCGGCACGATCAACTGGGCGGCGAGCGCGGCGACCTGATCGGCGTCGAGCTGGCCGGAGAGCAGGTCGGAGGCTTCGGCGAGGAAGGAGAGGGCGCCGTTGGCGGCCCGGTCGGCCTCCTGTTCCGGCCGGGCGGACCGGCGCGGCGCCGGGGCGAGGAGTTCGGCGGCCCGCAGTCCGTGCTGGAGCAGCTGGTCGTCGAAGGCGAGCTCCGGTTCGGGCCGGGCACCGTCCCGGGCTCCCACGGGCAGCCGGAACCAGACGGTCTTCATGGCCCGGCGGTAGGTGACGCCCCAGGACTCGGCGACCGCGCTGATCAGCTGGAGCCCGTGGCCGCCGTTCTCGGAAGCGGCGCTGTCCTCGTGGGCGCGGACCGGCTGGGTGGGGTGATGGTCGGACACCTCGACGAGCAGACCGGGGCCGGGGACGGCGTCGAGGCCGGCGCCCGGGATGGCGGGGGCGTCCCCGTACGGCGCCGGGCAGGGCTCACCGCTCCGGCCCCCGTATGCCTCCGCGCCCGGCTCCCGTTCCGGTTCCAGCCGGCAGCGCAGCTCGACGGTGGTGCCCGCATGCACCACCGCGTTCGTCACCAACTCGCTGACCAGCAGAACCGCTTCGTCCGCGAGCCGGCCGGCCAGCCGCTCCGCGCCGGGCAGCCGCTGGTCGGCCCAGTCGGCGAACGCGCCGCGGACGAACCGGCGGGCGGCGGCAGCGGCCTGCGGATCACCGGGCAGGCTGGCCCACCGGGAACGGGCCACGGCCCCGTCGGCAGGCCCGGCCGAGGGTCCGCCACGGGACCCTCCCGCCCTCGTCCCGCGCATCGCCGTGACGTCGTCGTCCCGTGGAGACGAAGTTGTCGTCCGCATTGAGCAACTCCCGAGCAGCTCCGCTACAGCGCCGGATGCGCCAACGACAGAGTGACAGAACGAGCGCAGACATAAGCACTGAGTCACAGAAGTCGGTGGTCACAGCGGCCAATTCGGCTGACGCGCCGCGGGAGTTGGCCGGCGCGTACGCAGGGGCGCCGGGGGGAACCTGTACGGACAGCTTCAACGGCGGCCGCGGTTCCCGCCGGCCGCCGACTTCACCCGTACGGGCGCGGCGGCAGGGGGCGCGCCGACCCGGCCCGCCCCATATCGCCGCGCCCCTGCGACTACGCCTCGCGCGCCCCCGCATACATCTCGTCGAGCAGGTCCTTGAACGCCCGCTCCACCACCGGCCGCTTGATCTTGAGGCTGGGGGTCACCTCGCCGTGCTCGATGTCCAGGTCACGCGGCAGCAGCCGGAACTTGCGGATCTGCTGCCAGCGCTGAAGCCCCTCGTTGACCCGCTCGACATAGCCGTCGATCAGCTCGCGGACCTGGTCGGTGGCGACGAGATCGGCGTACTCCTTGCCGGCCAGGCCGTGCTCCTTGCCCCAGGCCAGGATCGTGGGCTCGTCGAGGGCGATCAGCGCGGTGCAGTAGTTCCGGTTGGCGCCGTGCACCAGCACATTGGAGACGAACGGGCAGACCGCCTTGAACTGGCCCTCGACCTCCGCCGGCGCGATGTACTTCCCGCCCGAGGTCTTGATCAGGTCCTTCTTGCGGTCGGTGATCCGCAGATAGCCGTCCGGGGAGAGCTCACCGATGTCACCGGTGTGGAACCAGCCGTCCTCCTCCAGGACTTCGGCGGTCTTGTCCGGCAGGCCGTGGTAGCCCTGCATGATGCCGGGGCCGCGCAGCAGGATCTCGCCGTCCTCGGCGATCCGCACCTCGGTGCCGGGCAGCGGCTTGCCGACCGTTCCGGTGCGGTAGGCCTCGCCGGGGTTGATGAAGCTGGCGGCGCTGGACTCCGTCAGGCCGTAGCCCTCCAGGATGTGGATGCCGGCACCGGAGAAGAAGTAGCCGATCTCCGGCGAGAGCGCGGCCGAGCCGGAGACCGCGGCGCGCAGCCGGCCGCCGAACGCCTCCCGCAGCTTGCTGTAGACGAGCGCATCGGCGATCTTGTGCTTGGCACCCAGCGCGAACGGCACGGAGGCGTTGCCGGTGCGGCGGAAGTTGTCCTGCGAGACCTTGGCGTACTCGCGGGCCACCTCGGCGGCCCACTGGAAGATCTTGTACTTGGCGCCGCCGCCCGCCCGGGCCTTGGCCGCGACCCCGTTGTAGACCTTCTCGAAGATCCGCGGTACGGCCGCCATGTACGTGGGCCGGACGACCGGCAGATTCTCGATGATCTTGTCGACCCGGCCGTCGACGGCGATCACCTGGCCGGTCGCGATCTGTCCGGCGGTGAGCACCTTGCCGAAGACGTGCGCCAGCGGCAGCCAGAGGTACTGCACATCGTCCTCGTGGACCAGGCCGGTCGACTGGATCGCGCGGGCCATGTACGACCAGCAGTCGTGCGGCAGCCGGACGCCCTTGGGACGGCCGGTGGTACCGGAGGTGTAGATGAGCGTCGCCAGCTGGTCGGCGCGCAGCGCGGCGACCCGCTCCTTGACGCACTCCGGGTGGTCCGCCAGATAGGCGGTGCCGCGCTTCTCCAGCTCGGCCAGGGTGAGCACCCAGCCCTCCGGATCGCCCTCGGCGGGCTCCGCGCCCGCCTCGTCGATGACGACGACATGCGCCAGCTCGGGCAGCTCCGCGCGCCGCTCACGCGCCTTGGCGAGCTGTCCGGCGTCCTCCGCGATCAGCACCCGGCTGCCGGAGTCGGCCAGGATGTAGGCGGTCTCCTCGGTGTTGGTGCTGGGGTAGACCGTGGTGGTGGCGGCGCCGGAGCAGAGCACACCGAGGTCGGCGAGGATCCACTCGACGCGGGTGTTGGCGGCGAGCGCCACCCGCTCCTCGGGCAGTATGCCGAGCGCGATGAGCCCGGCGGCCACGGCGTAGACCCGTTCCGCGGCCTGGGCCCAGCTGAGCACCTTCCAGTCGTCCGCCCCTTGGCCGGCGGGGGCGCCTCCCTGCCCGTGCGAGGCCGAGGCCTTGGACGCGGGGACCGGATAGCGATAGGCCTCGATATCGGGCGTGGCCGCGACCCGCTCCAGGAAGAGGTGTGCCACCGAAGGCGGCCGGTTTTCGATCAGCGTGTGGGTGTCCGTCACGGCGTCCTCCGGGGCCCGCTTCGTTGCTGGTGACTCGCGAGTAACCTTTGAGCAGTGATCAGACTAGAGCGCGCGGCGCCGACGCGTAAGGGGCTACGACCTACTGGTTCACGATGTGACCAGTGCGATAGGTGTACGTAGCACCCGCAACGCCCGATAGCGAGCCTCGCCCTTCACCCCTACCGGGCCGTCTCCAGGTGGGACGGATCACACCACCCGCCACCACCCGGGCGCCGCGCCCCGCATTCGCGCCGGCGAACAGGGAAAAGCCGACAGGGCGCCGACCCCCTCCATGGGGACCGGCACCCTGTTCCGCTGCTTTACGACCGCTCCATCCGGCGGCCGCTCCGCTTCGTCGCCTCACGACTTCGTCGCCTCGCGGCTTCGTCATCTCACGGCTCGTGGGGCCGTGGGTGCGGGTGATGCGGGTGACGCGCTACTTCTTCGACTTCGCGTCGCCGTCGGAGTCCGAGGACAGCACAGCGATGAAGGCCTCCTGCGGGACCTCCACGCTGCCGACCATCTTCATCCGCTTCTTGCCTTCCTTCTGCTTCTCCAGCAGCTTCCGCTTACGGGAGATGTCACCGCCGTAGCACTTGGCGAGGACGTCCTTGCGGATGGCTCGGACCGTCTCACGGGCGATGACCCGGGCGCCGATGGCGGCCTGGATCGGCACCTCGAAGCTCTGCCGCGGAATCAGCTCCCGCAGCTTGGCGACCAGCCGGACGCCGTAGGCGTACGCCTTGTCCTTGTGGCAGATCGCGGAGAACGCGTCGACCTTGTCGCCGTGCAGCAGGATGTCGACCTTCACCAGGTCGGCGGCCTGCTCGCCGGTGGGCTCGTAGTCCAGCGAGGCATAGCCACGGGTCTTGGACTTGAGCTGGTCGAAGAAGTCGAAGACGACCTCGGCGAGCGGGAGGGTGTAGCGGATCTCGACGCGGTCCTCGGAGAGGTAGTCCATGCCGAGCAGGTTGCCGCGGCGGTTCTGGCACAGCTCCATGATCGCGCCGATGAACTCGCTCGGTGCCAGGACCGTGGCGCGTACGACCGGCTCGTGCACCTTGTCGATCTTGCCCGTCGGGAACTCGCTCGGGTTGGTGACCTCGTGCTCGGTCCCGTCCTCCATGTCGACGCGGTAGACCACGTTCGGCGCGGTCGCGATCAGTTCGAGGCCGAACTCACGCTCCAGGCGCTCGCGGATGACCTCCAGGTGCAGCAGGCCCAGGAAGCCGACGCGGAAGCCGAAGCCCAGGGCCGCGGAGGTCTCCGGTTCGTAGACCAGCGCGGCGTCGTTGAGCTGAAGCTTGTCCAGCGCGTCGCGGAGCTCCGGGTAGTCCGAGCCGTCCAGGGGATACAGGCCCGAGAACACCATCGGCTTGGGGTCCTTGTAGCCGCCGAGCGCCTCCTCGGCACCCTTGTTGAGCTGGGTGATCGTGTCACCCACCTTGGACTGCCGGACATCCTTCACGCCGGTGATCAGGTAGCCCACCTCACCGACGGACAGGCCGTCGGACGCCTTCATCTCCGGGGAGTTCGTGCCGATCTCCAGGAGCTCGTGAGCGGCGCCGGTCGACATCATCCTGATGCGCTCGCGCTTGCGGAGCGTGCCGTCGACGACCTTCACGTAGGTCACGACACCGCGGTAGGCGTCGTAGACCGAGTCGAAGATCATCGCGCGGGCGGGAGCGTCCTTGACGCCGACCGGGGCCGGCACCTCGCGGACGACCTTGTCCAGCAGCTCGGGCACGCCGACGCCGGTCTTGGCGGAGACCCGCAGGACGTCCTCGGGCTCGCAGCCGACCAGATTGGCCAGCTCGGCGGCGAACTTCTCGGGCTGGGCGGCCGGCAGATCGATCTTGTTGAGGACGGGGATGATCGTGAGCTCGTGCTCCATCGCCAGGTAGAGGTTGGCGAGGGTCTGGGCCTCGATCCCCTGAGCGGCGTCGACGAGGAGGATGCAGCCCTCGCACGCGGCGAGCGAGCGGGAGACCTCGTAGGTGAAGTCGACGTGGCCCGGGGTGTCGATCATGTTGAGGATGTGGGTCGTGCCACTTCCCTCTTCACCCTCGGTGGGGTCCCAGGGCAGACGGACCGCCTGGGACTTGATCGTGATGCCGCGCTCGCGCTCGATGTCCATGCGGTCGAGGTACTGCGCGCGCATCTGCCGCGAGTCGACGACACCGGTGAGCTGGAGCATCCGGTCGGCGAGCGTCGACTTGCCGTGGTCGATGTGCGCGATGATGCAGAAGTTACGGAGGAGGGCCGGATCGGTACGGCTCGGCTCCGGCACGTTCGTAGGGGTCGCGGGCACGCAGGGTCCATTCAGTGAACGCGGGTAGGCGGGACTCGGGTATGTGACGTCTCCCCCATCGTCCCATGAGCGAGGGGCTCGGTCCGGTTTGGGCGGGGCGAGGTGGGGTTCGGGGACTTCGGAGGGCGCGGGGAGCGGGCTGTTTCGGGGTGGGCGGGCGGCCCCGGGGATGGGCGGCCCCCAGGGGTGGGCGGCTCGGGGAGCGCGGGGAGATCGGTGGGGACGGTTCGGGGAGCTCGGTGGGCAGGTCGGCGGCCGTGGGCGGGCCGGGGCGGGCTGCCGGGCGGTGGGCAGGTCGGCGGCCGTGGGACGGACGGCTCGGGCCGGGGCGGGCTGCCGGGCGGTGGGTCCAGTCCCGGTTTGGGAGGCCGTAGACCCTGCTGGTAGCCTGGTCCACTGCGCTTCGTGCCCTCTCACGTACGAGGCGCCACTCGAAACTCCAACGAACCTGAAAAGGCTCTTTCGTGGCGAACATCAAGTCCCAGATGAAGCGGATCAAGACCAACGAGAAGGCTCGTCAGCGCAACAAGGCTGTCAAGTCCACTCTCAAGACCGCGATCCGTCGCACCCGCGAGGCCGTGGAGGCCGGTGACCTTCAGAAGGCCACCACCGCCCAGGCCGCCGCTGCCAAGACGCTCGACAAGGCCGTCAGCAAGGGTGTCATCCACAAGAACGCCGCCGCCAACAAGAAGTCGGCGCTCGCGAAGAAGGTCGCGTCCCTCAAGGGCTGACCTTCCTACCGGAGAAGATCGCCGGCCGGTTCAGGCCTGATCTTCGTCCATCGCAACACCTGTAGTACTCCTGTCGGCAGGGACTCAGCGGCCCCTCTCTCCGCTCCTTGACCGATGCACACCGCGCCGCACACGGCCTGCGTTCGCCACGCGGGTGCGGCGCAACCCGGCTCACTCGGTGTCAACCGCCGACCAAGCCGCAACAGCTTGATACGAAGACCCCGCCTCGCCCCTTCCCCAGGGGAGAGGCGGGGTCTTTTGTTGGTTTTTAGGCGTTGCGGCCTTTTACTGCCGGGGCTTTTGTTGGGTTCTTTGGCGTGGGCTGCGCGGGCGGCGCGGGCGGCGCGGGCGGCGTGGGCGGCTTTACGTGGGGCTTTTGTTGCGGGATGTTGCGGGGGCTTTTGTGCGGGGCTTTTGTTGTGAGCTCCGTTGGGGGATGTGGTGGCGGGATGTGGCGGTGGGGATTTGTTGGCAGTGAAGTCAGCGGTGAGGTGGGCGGTGAGGGTGATAGTGGGTTGGCAGTGTCTTGTTGCGGAATTCTGTTGTAGGGAGCCTGCTGTCGGGTCGTTGTTATGGGCCACTTGATATCGGGGGCCCGTCATGGGGCGTGACGGAAACGGACTCGGTTTGCGTACGGGGGGGGGAGGGGCGGTGCGGACGCGGCCCGGGAAGCCGGCCGTGGGGGAAATTCCGGGCCGCAGATCCGGGTTCGCTTTCGGCGGGTTCCGCTACGCTGCCGCCATGTCTATTCCGGGGGAACAGAACAATCCGTACGGCCCACCGCAGCCCAACCCGTACGGCCAGGTGCCCGCAGCCCAGAATCCGGTGCCCGCACAGCAGAATCCCTACGCACAACAGGCCATGCCGCAGGGGCCGGGTGCCGGATACGGCTATCCCACACCCGGCGTACCCGCTCCGCCCGTAGGGGCACCCACCGGCGCACCCGGAGCGTCGCCCGGCGGCGCGGGCCGTGGAATGTCCGGCTGGCTGTGGGCGTTCGGCGGGGCGGTCGCCGCGTCCGCGATCTGGGGGTCCGTGCTGTTCGCCACCGGGGGCTTCTCCTCCGAGCCCACCCCCGATCTCGCGGGCTACGCCTACACCGGCGATCTGTGTGCGGACACCTCGCTGACGCCCTTCCAGGACGCCCACTTCAAGCCCAAGACGAACACCGGAACGGCCTCGAAGGACGCCAACCCGCAGCACAGCGGCACCCAGCTCAAGGCCTTGGACACGATGACGTGCAACGTCTCGTTCGAGCAGGAGAACGCAGGCAGCTCCGCCTACTCCTCGACCTGGCTCTACAACACCGCAACGCTGCACCGGGGGGCCGACCCCGCGCCGGAGTTCGCCGACGGCTACCGCTCGTACGAGAAGCAGGACACCTCGGTCGGCTACCGGGTCGAGGCCGTGGCGGGACTCGGCGACGAGGCCTACCTGGTGACCCGGAAGGACGAGGGCGGCACGAGCAACAGCTCGTATGTGATCCTCGGCGTCCGGGACGGCTGGATGACGTACCAGTCGACGTGGTCGAGCTATGCGTCGAGCAGCGGCAGCGGCAGCGGCAAGCAGCCGACGGCCACCGAAGTGGCCACGATGCTGAAGACCAGCGCGACGGAGACACTCAAGCGACTCCAGAACTCACGGTCTCGGTGAGGGTGAAACCGCAAGGGGTACTGGAACAGACCTCAGGGGGCAAGGGAGCGGGCCGCGGGGACAGCGGACCGTGGGGCAGCGGACCTCAGGAGCGGCCCGACCGCAGGAGCAGCCCGACCGCAGGGCAGCGGACCTCAGGAGCAGCCGGCCGCCTGACGGTTGATCGCGCTGAGGCCCTGCGGTGAGGACGGAGCGCCGTTTGGCCTGAGTGCGATGAGCACGGAACGCCGTACTGCGGGCGTGCGGTGAGGACGGAACGCCGTAAAGCCGGGGGCGGTGAGGACAGAGCTGGGTGACGGCCGCCCCGTTGCCGCCAAGCGAACCCACCCCTGCCTGCCGACGAGCCCGCGGCTACGGCTTCACCTACTTCACCGCGACCGGGCCGCCCGGGCGATCGCCACGACGGCCTTCTCCAGGGCGTACTCCGGGTCGTCCCCGCCACCCTTCACCCCGGCGTCGGCCGCCGCCACCGCGCGCAGTGCCGTGGCCACGCCGTCCGCCGACCAGCCGCGAATCTGCTGCCGTACGCGGTCGATCTTCCAGGGCGGCATGCCGAGTTCGCGGGCGAGGTCGCCGGGGCGGGCGCCGCGCGGGGCGGAGGCCAGCTTGCCGATGGCGCGGACGCCCTGGGCGAGCGCGCTGGTGATCATGACGGGGGCGACTCCGGTGGCGATCGCCCAGCGCAGTGCCTCCAGCGCCTCGGCGGCGCGGCCCTCGACCGCGCGGTCCGCGACGGTGAAGCTCGATGCCTCGGCCCGCCCCGTGTAATAGCGCGCCACGATGGCCTCGTCGATCGTGCCCTCGACATCGGCGGTCAGCTGCGAACAGGCCGAGGCCAGCTCACGCAGATCGCTGCCGATCGCATCGACCAACGACTGGCAGGCCTCCGGCGTCGCCGAACGCCCGATCGCCCGGAACTCGCCCCGCACAAAGGCCAGCCGGTCGGCCGGCTTGGTCATCTTGGGGCAGGCCACTTCCCTCGCCCCGGCCTTACGGGCAGCGTCCAGCAGGCCCTTCCCCTTGGCGCCGCCGGCATGCAGCAGCACCAGCGTGATCTCCTCGGCGGGCGAGCCGAGATACGCCTTGACGTCCTTGATGGTGTCCGCGGACAGATCATGGGCGGCGCGCACGACGACGACCTTGCGCTCGGCGAAGAGCGAGGGGCTGGTCAGCTCGGCCAAGGTGCCGGGCTGGAGCTGGTCGGGGGTGAGGTCGCGCACATCGGTGTCCGCATCCGCCGCCCGGGCAGCCGCCACCACCTGCTGCACCGCACGATCCAGCAGCAGGTCTTCCTGGCCCACCGCGATCGTGACGGGGGCGAGCGGGTCGTCTTGAGCTGTCTTCCTGGCCATCGCGTCCAGCATCCCACGCCCCACTGACAACCCGCCCCGGACCGCTTTGACGCCCCGTCCCTGGCTGCTTCCCAAGCCAATCCCGGACCGCTGCCACAACCCGCCCCGGACGGATTTCGTGCCCCTGCCGGACAGGATCGCCATCCCCCTGTCGGACAATGGCCGGGTGAATGATGCTGCCCCACACCCACCACACGTACGGCATGTACTGGTCCTTCCCGACCGCGACGCAGCGGAGGAGGTCGCCGAGGCGCTGACCGAACGCTTCGGTGTCGCCGAGGAGCCCCAGCTCGTACGGGACGCCCTGGCCGGTGAGGACGACGCCGAGGATGCGCAGTGGCTGGTCGTGGTCGAAGACCCGGCCGCCGCCCACGACCCGGCGCGGCTGCACGACCTCGCGGCGGAGTACGAGGGCTGGCGCGAGGCCGAGTAACGACGGGCCCCGTGGCGACGAGTCGAGGGACGACGGGCCGCGTGGCGGCGGGCCACGCGACAGCGGACCGCATCACAACGATCCGCGGGGCACGAGCCACGAGCCACGGGTCCAAGCGCCGCTCCCGGGCGTCCGCACCCCGCCGACCACGGGCTCCTGTCCCAGGACGATCCCGAACTGCTCCCGGTAGACGGCGAGGACCTCGTCCTCGCCCACCTGGCGCTCATCCCGTGCACCGTCCGCCCCGGTGGTCACGAGCGTACGGCCGGAGAGCGTGATCCGGCCGGTCTCCGTCAGCCGGGAGCACACCAGGGACTGGGTGAAGTGCGACTTGGGTGAGGTCCGGTGCCACCAGCAGCCGGCCTCGAAGTCCATGTAGGCACGCGGACGTTGCTCAAGGCGGTACTGCGGATCGCCGTCCCTCAGCACATCGAGATCCCCCTCGCCCGTCTCCTCGATCCGGAACACACCGCCGGGATCGGGCTGCTCGGCCCGGCTGTCCCAGCGCAGCGGAAAGTGGCTGTGCCTGCCGAAGCCGACGTCCGCAAGCCACGGCCCGCTCGGCGTCCGGACGCACAGCGCAAGGTGGTCGTACGGGATCCCGGGCCCGTCGGCGCCGAACACGCGGGCGGGGAGCAGGTCGACCTCGTAACCGAGCGCGCCCAGGAGCATGGCGAAAGCGCCGTTGAGCTCGTAGCAGAAGCCGCCCCGCCGGGCGCCGACGATCTTGTCCAGCAGCGGCTGCTCCGCGAGCACGATCTCTTCGCCGAGGTGGATGGAGAGGTTCTCGAAGGGGACGGTACGCAGATGGCTGAGGTGCAGCGCATGCAGCGCGTCGGCATCGGGAGCCGCGGGGCGGGCGGCGCCGATCCGGGCGAGGTAGGCATCAGCGGCAGCGGTGTCCATCAGGTGCGCGTCCTCTCCGTGGCGAACCAGCGGCGGGTCCGTTCGACCGCCGAGGCGGGCGTTGCGGCAATGACGTCGGCGAGGGTCTGTGCGGCCAGCTCACGCCGCCAGGCCAGCTCGGCCTTGCGCATCGCCGTGGAGATTCCACAGGGCCTGCCGAACTCCCTGCCGGAGGCCTCGGCACCGGCCCCCCGCTGACGGATCTCGGTACAGCGAAAGGCGTCTTCGGTGCCCTCGATCGCGGCGACGACATCCATCAGCGTGATCCGCTCCGGCGGCCGCGCCAACTGGAAGCCGCCCCGCGCGCCTGGCGTGGAGCTCAGGATCCCGGCCCGAACCAGCGCCTGTAGCCGCTTGTTCAGGTAAGCCGCAGGCAACTCGAACGACGCCGCCAGCCGAGCGGTGGACACGGGCCCTTCCCCTTCGAGCCAGGCCAGCGTCACACAGCAGTGCAGGCCCCACTCGACGCCTTCACTCATCCTCATAATCTGGAGTCTACAGATCCTGGTTCAGCACCTCTGCGCGATACGCCCTCCCGCGATCCGCCCTCCGCAATCCCCCCTTCCGGCGTCGCCTGCTTGATCCATCGGGCCCTCTGCACAGCGCTTCCCGCCGCCTCCCGCCTGCGGAGCTGCTGGACTCTCCGGTCCGCGCGGCTGCTCGTGTACACCACGCCTACGTGGCTTCGCCGGTGCGTTCAGGAAGGTGTACGGAGGGGGCGGGGCCCGGCCCGGGTGCGGGCTCGTGGCTCGTGGTGGCTCCCGGAAGGGTTCGTATTCGGGGGACGGACGAGGGCAGCAGCCACAGAAGGCAGAGGGCGGCTCCGGCGGTGGCGATCCAGAGAGTGGGACGCAGCCCCAGAGCCGTGCCGAGTGCGCCGCCGGCCATCGCCCCGAGGGGGCGAAAGCCGTAGTTCAGGGTGCGGGACGCACCGGCGACGCGAGAGCGCAGGGCGTCCGGTATCAGCGCGGCGAGCAGTGAGCCGGAGGAGATGTCGACGAGCATCACACCGACGCTGGAGAGGAATTCGGCGAGGAAGAGCAGAGCGATGACCAGCGGAGTGGTACCGGCGGCCAGCGGGACGAGCAGGAGCGGCACGGTGAAGGCGGCGTAGCCGAGGAGGATGGTCGGACCGATACCGATACGGTGCACCACTCGTCCCGCGGCCGCCGCACCGATGAGTCCGCCGATCGCGCCACTCCCCAGAACCGTCCCTAACATGCCTGCACTTAAACCGAGTTCAGTGGTGGCGTAGAGCACGAAGAGGGTGTGGAACATGAGATTGAAGAACTGCACCGTCCCGGAGGCGGCGAACATTGCGCGCATCGTGGGATGCCGCAGCGCCCAGCGCAGTCCCTCGGTGACATAGCCCTTGGCCGACGGTGCGGGCGGCGGCTCGGTCGGGGCGATACGCGCCAGCAGCGCGGCGGAGTACAGAAAGGTCATTGCGTCGGCGAGCAGGGCCACCGGCGCGGCGAGCAACTGGACGAGCAGGCCGCCCGCGCCGGGCCCGCCGGCAAAGGCCATCGCGCGACTGCCGTTGAGCAGGGAATTGCCCGCGACAAAACGGCTCTTGGGAACGAGTGAGACGAAGAGAGTCGCATTGCAGATCTCGAAGAGGACGGTGCATCCACCGACCATGAAGGCGACGGCGTAGAGCTGGGCGAGAGTGAGCGCGCCCACGGCGTACGCGAGGGCCAGGGAGACGATCAGCAGTGCACGCAGCAGATCGGCAGCGATCATGATCCGTCGGCGCCGGACCCGCCGGTCGATCCAGGCGCCTGCCGGGAGACTCAACAGCAGGGCGGGGAGCAGCTCGGCGGTCTTGAGCAGGCCCATCTCGGCGGCGTCGGCGCCTAGGGCGAGGACGGCGACGAGCGGGATGGCGATGAGGGAAATCTGATCGCCGATGAGGGAGACGGACTGAGCCGTCCAGTAGCGGCGGAAAGCACGCTCCCGTAAGAGGGCGGGCACCCGGCTCGCTAACGGCCTCATGAGGCCCCGCCTTTGGCCGGGCTCGAACCCTCGGTCACGGCTGAGCCGTGAACCGAGGAACTCCCCGCGGTTGCGGCGCCACCTCCGGTCGCGGGCCCATCCCCGCCCGGATCTCCGTCCTCGGTACGGGATGCGCTGCCGCTCCGCGTCTCGAGGTGACGGACGAAGGCGACCCGCAGGAAGCTCACCAGCCGCGCATCGGCCGGCCGGGACTCCGGGTCCTGCAACCGGCCCGCATACGGACTGAGCAACTCCGTGACGCATTCGCCGAGTTCGGTGAGTTCGTCGGCGGTGAGATAGAGCGAGACATCTCCGTACTGCTCGGCCTGCTGCCATGCGCGGGGCAGGGCGGCGCGCTGCTCCAAGGCATGGGTCATCTTGGCGAAGTAGTTCTCGGCGAGCGCGACGTTCAGGGCCGTGGAGGCCTCGAAGACGTCGGGATCGTCGGAGTACTCCGGCCAGCCGGTGAACTGCGCCGTCGCCCGCCATGGCTTCTCCCGCCCCCGTCCGCCCTCGGCCTTCTCCACCAGGTCGTACTTGGCGAGCATCCGCAGGTGGTACGAGCAACTGGCGACGGACTCCCCCGTCAGCTCGGCCGCGCGGGTGGCGGTGAGCGGACCTTCGCGACGCAGCAGCCCGACCAGCTCCATGCGGGTGGGGTGGGCATAGGCGCGCAGCGCCCGCGGATCGGAGAGCTGAGTGCAGTCGGCGAACGGATCCGGCTGCGGCTGCAGTTCGCCCACCGCGTCGGACCTCACCGATTCGGTCTCCGTGGACCGCTCTGACTCCTTCTTCGCCATGATGTAAAGCTATCTTTAGAAAGGTTCCTTTACAAGGGTTCTCGGGGCGCCGGACGAACCTCTGGCGACGGGCCGCCGGAAACCTCTGGGGCAAGCCTGTGCCCTGCGCCGATCGCCGAATTCCGCCGAACGCCACCCGCCGACCGGGAAGGCGGACCGGGAGCGGCCGAACGGGCAGTGGTGGGCGCAAAAGGCGGCGTCTGCTCCGGCGCTTGCCCACCGGAAGGGCCCGGGGGCCGACACGGGTACGTGCACGGGTAGGGGCGCGTGAGCGACGGCTGCCGACCGTCCGCGCCTGGGGTCGACGCCCGCCGGCCTCACCGCCGCCGGATGTACCGCCGCCGGCTCGACGACCGCCGCCCGGACGAGTTCGGGTTCTCCGGTCGCCGACCAGGCGGGCCTTGATTCGGCGGCCGCTGACCGTCGCCGACAGCCTGGCCGTTGTGCCCAGGATCGCGATGGCTCCGTCGGTGTCCGTCCGCAGGACCCGGGCGCCCTGGGCGCGCAGCGCCGCGATGGTGCGGGGCGCCGGATGGCCGTACGGGTTGTCGGCGCCGCAGGAGATCAGGGCCAGGCGCGGGGCAAGCCGATGCAGCAGCGGTGGATCCTGGCTGGCGGAGCCGTGGTGTGCCACCTTCAGGACATCGACGCCGCCCAGCTCCGGATGGGCCGCCAACAGTGCCCGCTGTGCGGGTGGTTCGAGGTCACCCAGCAGCAGGAGGGTCAGCCCGCCCGTACGGACCAGGAGGGTGACGCTGGCGTCGTTGGGGCCGTCCACGGCGTCGAGGCCGGCCGGTTGGCTGTTGGGGTCGATGGGGCTGCCGGGGCCGGGGAGGTCGGGCGGAGCGGGTGGCCAGAGGACCTCCCAGGTGAGTGGGCCCAGCTGACGCCGCTCCCCCGGTTCGGCGCGGATGACCGGAACCCGGGCCGCGGCAGCCGTAGTGCGCACGAACTGCGCCTGCCCCGGCGGATCCTGGAGCGTCGTGGTCTCGATCGCACCGACCGAGCGGCCGCGGAGCGCTCCAGGGAGCCCGTCCACATGGTCGGCGTGGAAATGCGTCAGGACGAGGAGGGGGATACGGCGGACCCCCAGGTCGTTGAGGCAGCGGTCGATGGCGTGGGGCTCGGGCCCGGTGTCCACCACCAGCGCCGTACCGTCGCCGGCTGCCAGTACCAGGCCGTCGCCCTGCCCCACGTCGCAGACCACGGCCCGCCACCCGGGCGGTGGCCAGCCGGTGAGGACACGGGTGATCGGGGCGGGGCGGCACACCGCCAGAATCAGCGCCAGCGCGCAGAGCGCGCACAGCCAGGGGCGGCGCAGCACTCTGCGGGCGACCGGCACCAGGGCCACCGTGGCAGCCGCCAGCACCAGCCCACCGGTCCAGCCGCCCGGCCAGTCGAACTCCGCCCCCGGCAGCGCCGCACCTGTGCGGGCGACGCCGGCGATCCACTCGGCAGGCCAGCCCGCGCACCACGTCAGCGCCTGGGCGACCGGCAGGGCGACCGGGGCGGCGGCGAGGGCCGCGAAGCCCAGCACCGTTGCGGGAGCCACGGCCAGTTCGGCCAGCAGATTGCAGGGCACCGCGACCAGGCCCACCCGGGCCGCCAATACGGCGACGACCGGTGCGCAGACCGCCTGGGCAGCGGCCGCGGCGGCGATCACCTCGGCGATCCGGGGCGGCACCCGACGGCGCTGGAGCGCAGCACTCCAGCGCGGCGCGAGCAGTAACAGTGCGCCGGTGGCCAGGACGGACAGCAGAAAGCCATAGCTACGGGCCAGCCAAGGGTCGTAGAGCACCAGGAGCAGCACCGCGGCGGCGAGGGCCGGGACCAGCGAGCGGCGGCGGCCGGTGCCGATCGCCAGCAGTGTGATCAGGCCGCAGGCGGCGGCCCGCAGCACGCTGGGGTCCGGACGGCACACCACGACGAAGGCGAGGGCAAGCGCGCCGCCGATGACGGCCGTGCCGCGCAGCGACAGCCCCAGACGCGGTGCCAGCCCGCGTCGCTCGGCGCGCGTCGCGAGGTGGGGCGGCCCGATCAGCAGGGCGAGCACAATCGTCAGATTGCTGCCGGAAACGGCCAGCAGATGCGTCAGATCGGTGGCACGAAAGGCGTCGTCGAGATCCGGCGGCACACGCGAGGTGTCCCCCACCACGAGCCCCGGCAACAGCGCTCGGGCATCGGGACGCAGCCCGTCGGTGGCCTCCCGCAACCCGGCACGCAGATGCCCCGCCAGCCGCTGAAGGGAGGACGGCGCACCGACCTTGACCGGCGGCGCATTGGCGGTGATCCGCAGCACGGCGGCAACCTCGTCGGTCGGGGACAGCGGCGGTACGGCGCGCGCCACCACCCGGATACGTGTCGACGGCAGCAGCCCGCGCCATGCCGACGCGATGCTCCCGCGAGCTTCGGGGCCGCGCTCATCGCCGCCGCCTCCGCGTTGCCGTACGACCACCAGCGTCGGCGTCCGTACGGCGGTGATCGCGCCGTCCGGTGTCGTGACGCGGACGGCCTCGGCAGTGAACACCAGTACCGGGGGCGTCCGTCGGGAGCCTCGCACCTTGGGGCGGGTCAGATGTGGATCGCCGGTCACTTCCAGCTCCGCCGTGACCCCCGCGTAGCGCTCCGCCAGGGCCGGCAGCGGCCCGCGCCGCACATCCGACGCATGCAGTGCCGCCGACGCAGCCCCAGCCGCGGCACACAGCAGCACCGCGGCCAGGGCCACGAACGCCCCTGCGGACCAGCGGCGGGGAGAGCGGGGACGGCGCGCCCCCGCCGTTCGCCGGGTGTCGTCGGCCCGAGGCCCGACGACGGACCTCTCCGCCCCCTCCGCCCACTCCTCCACCTCCACCTCCTCAGCCTCGTCCGGGGCACGCTCCGCCTCCTCCGGGGCACGCTCCGCCCTGCGTCGCACCACGGCCACCCGCAACGCGAACACCGCGAGCCCTGCGGCCCCGCAACAGGCCACCGCCACTCCCCCGCCGGGAGCACCCAGGCTGATCACCGCGCCCGCCCAGGCCGCCAGTGCGGGCGCGACCAGCCGTAGATCGGCCGGGCCCTCCTGATGCGGGTCCGAGGCGCCGTGCGGTGACGCCGCCGCGGCATGCACCGTGGCGCGGGCATCGGTCATGGCTGCACCAGGGGGCGTAGATCGGCGAAGCGGCGGTCACCGATGCCGGTCACCTGGCGGAGCTGGTCCACCGAGGTGAACCCCCCATGCTGGGTGCGGAATTCGATGATGTGCCGGGCCAGGACAGGTCCCACTCCGGGCAGGGAGTCGAGCTGCTGCTCGGTCGCCGTGCCGAGGCTGACCGGACCGGCCGGGCCGGCCTGACCGCCCCCGGGGCTGGGCTGTCCACCCCCCGGCCCACCGTCCCCCGCACCGACGGGACCGGCACCACCTCCGGCCGCACCGGCCGCGCCCACCACGATCTGTTCGCCGTCGGTCAGCAGGCGCGCCCGGTTCAGCCCGCGGGTGCTCGCTCCGCGCAGCACCCCGCCCGCGGCCCGTAGCGCATCGATCACCCGCGACCCCGGTGGCATCCGGTGGATTCCGGGGTGCCGCACCTTGCCCGTGACATCGACGACCAGCTGCCGCCCCGCACCGCCCGGCGGGCCATGCGCCATCGCAGCGGCGGACGAGGACGATGACGGCGGCGACGGTGAGCGTGGCCCGGGGCCGCCTGCCACCGCGGACCGTTCGGCCGCCGGGGCCCGTACCGGCTCGGGGCGACCGGTCCAGAAGTGCTGCACGGCGAATCCCACGGCCACCACGAACACCAGGACCAGGGCGACGAGCGCCTTCGGGTCGGTACCGCAGCGTAACTGCACCCAGAGCGGGAGCCGTTCACGCACCGCAAGCCATGCCCGCCCCCGACGGCCCGGGCCCGGCGGATCGTTCCCGGGGCCCGGCGGATCGTGCCCAGGACCCGGCGGCCCCGCCCCGGCCACCGCACCCGGATCACCGAAGATCGCCGCAACCCGGGCCCGCACCCGCTCACGCTCCACCTCCCGCCGCTCCGACGCACGGGAGGGAGCCGAGGGACCGGCGGGAGCGGCGAGCACCGACGCAGGGGACGAAGCCCAAGAAGCCGAAGAAGCCAACGAAGCTGAGGCAGCCGCGGTAGTCGAAGAAGCCAACAAAGCAGAAGAAGCAGGCGAGTTGGAGGAGAACGCCGAAGGCGGCGGCGCGGACAAGGCCGACGCACCTGACGGGCCGGACGCCGTTGACCAGGCCGGCGAGGCCATCCACGCGGATCGAGAGGAGTTCATACCGATCGACGCTAGGCACCTCGCGCAGATCTCGCCGCGCCGCCGCAAATCCGGTGGATGACGCCCCGGTTGTGGATAGCCCCGTCACCCACAGGGCAAACCCACCGCCCCTCTCACCGAGGCGACACCACAGCCCCCAGCAGCCCCGGCCCCGTGTGCGCGCCGATCACCGCGCCGACCTCGCTCACATGGAGCTCATGGAGCCCCGGCACCCGCTCCCGGAGCCGCTGGGCCAGGGCCTCCGCACGCTCCGCCGCGTCGAGATGGTGGACCGCGATGTCCACCTGGCCCCCGCCCGCCCGCTCCACGGCGATCTCCTCGAGCCGTGCGATGGCCTTGGACGCCGTACGGACCTTCTCCAGCAGCTCGATCCGCCCGTCGGCCAGTTGAAGGAGCGGTTTGACGGCGAGCGCGGAGCCGAGCAGCGCCTGCGCCGTGCCGATCCGGCCGCCACGGCGCAGATAGTCGAGGGTGTCGACGTAGAAGTAGGCGGAGGTGCCCGCGGCGCGCTTCTCCGCGGCGGCGACCGCCTCGTCGATGTCCCCGCCCGCCTCCGCCGTCTCCGCGGCGGCGAGGGCGCAGAAGCCGAGAGCCATGGCGACCATCCCGGTGTCCACGACGTGTACGGGTACCGGCGCTTCCCTGGCCGCCAGCACCGCCGCGTCGTAGGTGCCGGAGATCTCCGAGGAGAGGTGGAGCGAGACGATGCCGCCCGCGCCGGCCGCCGCGATCTTGCGGTACGTGTCCGCGAACACCGTGGGGCTGGGCCGGGAGGTCGTCACGGGCCGGCGCTTCTGGAGCGCCTGGGCGACGGATCTCGCGGAGATCTCGGTGCCCTCTTCCAGGGCCCGGTCCCCCAGGACGACGGTCAGCGGAACGGCCGTGATGCGGTGACGCTCGACAGCCGTCCGCGGCAAGTAGGCCGTGGAATCGGTGACGATCGCGACATGGCGGGACATGACTGGGAGGTTATCCGGGGATCTCGGCGCCGCACAGTGCGGGCTCCTCCCCAAGATCTTCCAGGTTTCCCCAAGGCTCTGCCAAGAGCCCCGGAAAATGCGGCCGTCCCGGCCCTCAGATCCTCGCAGATGCGCCGATGCTCGCCGCTCCCGGCCTCACCGCAGTCTCCCCCGGGGCCCCGCCCCGCCCCCACCCCACCCCTCACCCCGCTGATGTCTTGCGTGCGGGCTCACAGCCTCACGTCGTCCCCTCCGTGCGCGGTGCCTTCTGCCACGGGTAGGACGGCTGGGTGCGCGGGTCCTGGGCGGCGGTGATCGCCGGCGGGTCCTCAGAATCCGGGCCCCAGGAGTTGCCGCTGCCGGCCGAAGTCTGGCCCGCCCCCTGGCCCTGCCCCTGCCCCGGGCGGCGCTCCTGTACGGGCTCCCGCAGCGGGTCCTCGGCACCCTCGGCCCGGGTCCAGTGACGCAGCGCTCCCGACTCCACATCGATCTGGTCGCTCAGCGAGGCGAGATCGTCGTCCGCGAACTTGCGGGCGCGGTCGCGCGCGGCCCAGCGCAGCGACTCCGCGGAGTGCGTGATCCGTTCCAGACGCTCGCGGAATTCCGGGAGCCGGGCGGCGATGGTGGCCCGGTCAGGCTCACGTTCGAGCCGCTTGAGCTCATCGTCGAGCTCATGGCCATGGACGCTCAGACGCTCGAAGAGCCCGATCGCCTCGCTGAGGGAGGCATCCTCCGAGGAACCGCTGTGGAGCGCCTCCTGGGTGGCGCGCATGGACGTGCGCAGCGAGAGGCGCAGCTGTGCCAGTTCGCCGACCACACCGGGCTGGGCGAACTGCCGGGCCCGGAGGGTGGTGTCCTCGACGGTTCTGCGGGCCTGGGCGACCGTCCGGTCCACACCGGCCTTGGCCGCCTTCACGGCCTTGACCGTGACGAACACCCCTGCCAGGACGAACAGCACAAAGAGCAGCCCGAAGACGGCAACAGCAGCTTCCATGGGCTCTCCCCAGACGTCTCGGCGGCGCCGGTTCCTCGCCCGCGCCCCTGTACCTCCACGGTAAACGGCCAGGGCCGGTCACGGGTTCCGGACGAACCCCCAACCTGCCCGTAGGGGAAAACACCCATGGCGCCCGTGAAGCACCACATCCGCGCGCCCCGGGGCCGCGCCCCGGGGCCGCCCGCCCGAGGCCGCACGTCCGGAATGGCTCCGTCCCGCAAGGCCACCGCGGCGCCGAAGTTCCACCGGCACGCGGTCACCGGACCCGCGGAGCGCCACGGCACCCGAAACCTCGGCCTCGGCCCCCGAAACCTCGTCCTCAGGCGCCCGGGACCGTCCCCGGGCGCCCGACGGCGGCCTACGCCGGGACGATGTTCACCAGCTTCGGCGCCCGGACGATGATCTTCCGGATGCCCGCGCCGTTCAGCGCCGCGACCACGGCGGGCTCGGCCAGTGCCGCCGTCTCCAGGTCCGCCTCGGAGATCGACGGCGCGACCTCCAGGCGTGCCTTGACCTTGCCCTTGATCTGCACGACGCAGGTCACGGTCTCGTCGACGACATACGCCGGGTCGGCGACCGGGAAGTCCGCGTGCACCACGGTGCCGGTGTGGCCCAGCTTGTGCCACAGCTCCTCGGCGATGTGCGGGGCCAGCGGGGCGATCAGCAGCACCAGCTGCTCCGCGACGGTGCGCGGGACCCGGCCGCCCGCCTTGGTCAGGTGGTTGTTCAGCTCGGTCACCTTGGCGATGGCAGTGTTGAAGCGCAGGTTCGCCATGTCCTGGGTGACGCCGTCGATCGCCTTGTGCAGGGCCCGCAGGGAGTCCTCGTCCGGCTCGGTGTCGACGACGGTGACCTCGCCGGTCGCCTCGTCCACGACATTGCGCCACAGGCGTTGCAGCAGGCGGTACTGGCCGACGACGGCCCGGGTGTCCCACGGCCGCGACACATCCAGCGGGCCCATCGCCATCTCGTACAGGCGCAGGGTGTCCGCGCCGTACTCGGCGCAGATCTCGTCGGGGGTGACGGCGTTCTTCAGAGACTTGCCCATCTTGCCCAGGACGCGGCTGACCTTCTCGCCCTGGTAGTAGTAACCGCCGTCGCGCTCCTCGACCTCGGTCGCCGGGACGGCGATGCCGCGGCTGTCCCGGTAGACGAAGGCCTGGATCATGCCCTGGTTGTACAGCTTGTGGAACGGCTCGGAGGACGAGACATGTCCCAGGTCGTGCAGCACCTTGGACCAGAAGCGGGCGTACAGCAGGTGCAGTACGGCGTGCTCCGCGCCGCCCACGTACAGGTCGACGCCGCCGGCCGGCCGGCCGTCGCGCGGTCCCATCCAGTACTGCTCGATGTCCGGGGCGACCAGCGCGTCGGCGTTGCCGGGGTCCAGGTAGCGCATCTCGTACCAGCACGAACCCGCCCAGTTGGGCATGGTGTTGGTCTCGCGCCGGTAGCGCTTGATGCCGTTGCCGTCGCCCAGGTCCAGGTCGACATGGACCCAGTCCTCGTTACGGGACAGCGGGGTCTCCGGCTGGGTGTCGGCGTCGTCCGGGTCGAAGGTGCGCGGGGAGTAGTCCTCGACCTCGGGCAGCTCCAGCGGCAGCATCGACTCGGGCAGCGCGTGCGCCACGCCGTCCTCGTCGTAGACGATCGGGAACGGCTCGCCCCAGTAGCGCTGCCGGCTGAACAGCCAGTCGCGCAGCCGGAAGTTGACGGTGCCCTCGCCGATGCCCTGGCCGGCCAGCCAGGCGGTGATCTTCGCCTTGGCCTCCTCGACGCCCAGGCCGTCCAGCGAGATCGTCTCACCGGACGAGTTGACGATCTTGGCGTCGTACGAGGCGAAGGCGTCGTCCCAGGCCGAGGGGTCGGTGCCGCGGTCGTCCGACGGCTCGACGACACAGCGCATCGGCAGCTCGAAGGCGCGGGCGAAGGCGAAGTCGCGGCTGTCGTGCGCGGGGACGGCCATGATCGCGCCGGTGCCGTAGCCCATCAGGACGTAGTCGGCGATGAAGACCGGGACCTGCTCGCCGCTGACCGGGTTGGTCGCGAAGGCGCCGGTGAAGACGCCGGTCTTGTCCTTGGCCTCGGCCTGCCGCTCGACGTCCGACTTGGACGCGGCCTGCTTGCGGTACGCGGCGACGGCGTCGGCCGGGGTGGCGTGTCCGCCGGTCCAGACGTCGTGGGTGCCCTCGGGCCAGGCGTCCGGAACGATCGGGCCGGTGCCGGAGCCATTGTCGGAGCCGGCGACCAGCGGGTGCTCGGGCGCCAGCACCATGTACGTCGCGCCGAACAGGGTGTCCTGGCGGGTGGTGAAGACGGTGATCTTGTCGTCACCCACCGGGAAGTCGACCCGGGCGCCCTCGGAGCGGCCGATCCAGTTGCGCTGCTGGAGCTTGATGGCCTCCGGCCAGTCCAGCGCGTCCAGGTCGTCCAGCAGCCGGTCGGCGTAGGCGGTGATGCGCATGTTCCACTGGCGCAGCTTGGCCTTGAAGACCGGGTAGTTGCCGCGCTCGGAGCGGCCGTCGGCGGTGACCTCCTCGTTGGCCAGCACCGTGCCCAGGCCGGGGCACCAGTTGACCGGCGCGTCCGAGGCGTACGCCAGGCGGTACTCGCCCAGGACATTGGCCCGCTCGAGGGGGCTCAGCCCGGTCCAGGGCCGGCCGTCGGGGGTCTGGCGGGCGCCGGCCTCGAACTGGGCGACCAGGGTGTCGATCGGGCGGGCCGCGTCCGCCTCCGGGTCGTACCAGGAGTTGAAGATCTGGAGGAAGATCCACTGGGTCCACTTGTAGTACGCCGGGTCGATCGTCTCGACCGAGCGGCGCTGGTCGTGGCCCAGGCCCAGGCGGCGCAGCTGGCGCCGCATGTTCACGATGTTGGCCTCGGTGGAGACCCGCGGGTGGGTGCCGGTCTGCACCGCGTACTGCTCGGCGGGCAGGCCGAAGGCGTCGAAGCCCAGCGTGTGCAGGACGTTGTGGCCCGTCATGCGCTGGTGGCGGGCGTATACGTCGGTGGCGATGAAGCCCAGCGGGTGGCCGACGTGCAGACCGGCACCCGACGGGTAGGGGAACATGTCCATGATGAACTTCTTGGGGCGGGCCACCAGCTCGGCGTCGCCGGCCAGCTCCCCCTTGGGGTTCGGGGCCTCGTAGGTCCCGTCGGTCTCCCAGAAGTCCTGCCAGCGCGCCTCGATGTCGGCGGCCAGCGCGGCCGTATAGCGGTGCGGCGCTGCCGTCTCGGCAGCGGTAGTCGTCTCGCTCATCGTCCTCAAAGCTCCATCGATCGTCTCTGCCTGCGGAAACGCGCCAAAATCCCCGGCACGCCGGAAACAAAAAGACCCCTCGCACAGGAGGGGACGCCGCGCCGATTCCGACGGGTTCTGTCATCCGTCGGTACTGATCAGCGCGGCCCGCTAAGCAGAAGGCGTACGGCACGCATGGCGTCAGGGTACCGCAGGGCGTACGGGGCCCGCGCTGAGGATTCCCCCAACACGGGCCCCGCCCCCGTTACCCCTTGCCCCTACCGCCGCTCCACCGGGGCCACGGACGGCGCGGGGAGGCGGTGCCGTGCCCCGGTGTCAGGGGCGGTAGGAGCTGACATATCCGGCGCCCGGCGAGCCCACGCCCGTGACGTCGTCATAGCCGACGCCCGCATGCAGGGAGCTGTCCTTGCCCAGGCTGCGCAGCGAGGTCGTGGTGCCCTCGCCGGCGTCGGTGCCGTTGACGTAGTCGACGCGGACGACCGCCAGGTCACGGCCGGCACCCAGCGGGTGGTCGGTGACGTCGTGGTAGGCGGCGGTGCCGTAGCGCTGGTAGATGCCGGGGTTGGCGAAGCCGATGGCGACGCCGTGCCGGGCCTGCTGGGCGAGCGCCTGGACGCCCGCGATCACCGGCGCGGCCAGCGAGGTGCCGCCGATGCGGTACTCGTCATAGCCGAGCTTTCCGCCCGGCAGGGTCTGGGTCTGGCCGACCAGGAAGCCGGTGTTGGGGTCGGCGACCGCGGCGATGTCCGGGACGGTGCGCATCGCGCCGCCGCCGTTCGCCTTCGCGAGCCCGTCCGGCACGATGCCGCGCTGGTAGAAGGGCTGCCCGACGGTCTTGCTGGTGCCGCCGCCTGCGCCGCTGTTGAAGGCGCCGGGGAATCCGGTCCAGTCGTTGCCGTCCTTGGAGAGCGCCGCCTTCAGGGTGCCCCAGCCGGTCTCCCACTGGTAGGCCTCGTGCTTGCCGACGGCCAGGGAGGTACCGCCGACCGCGGTCACCCAGGCGGAATTCGCCGGGGTATCGACCTGCTTGGTGCCGGTGTTGGCGACCTCGTCACCGTTGTCGCCCGAGGAGAAGTAGAAGCCGATGCCCTGCACCGCGCCCTGCTGGAAGAGCTGGTCGTAGGCGGCGGCCACGTCCGGGGTCTCGTTCGCCTCGATGTCGCCCCAGGAGTTGGAGACGATGTCGGCGAGGTGCCCGTCGACGATCTTGCCGAGCGAGTCGAGCAGATCGTCGTCCATACAGGAGGCGCCGCCGACATAGACGATGTCGGAGTCGGGGGCGACCGCGTGGACGGCCTCGACGTCCAGGGTCTCCTCTCCGTACCAGCCGGCCGCGCCGCACTCCTCGATGTGCGTGTAGTCCGCGGGCAGCACCTGGGAGAGCTGGCCGCGGCGGTAGCGGGGGTCACCGTTGCGGGCGGCGTACTTGGCGGCGTCCTGGGCGATGGTCGGCGAGGCGTAGGCGTCGGTGATCGCGACGGTGACGTTCTTGCCGGTCCACTTCTTCGCCCCGTAGGCGGCGCGCAGCTGCCTGCCGGTGTAGCCCTTGATCGCGTACGGCGCCTTGCCCCCGTAGGTGGACGGCAGCTTCTTGTCGGTCCTGGAGCCGTAGTACGAGGAGAACGGGCCGGAGTTGCGGAAGACCCCTTCCGGCGGCGGCAGTTCGCTGGAGTGGTGCTTGGCCGGCCGCGGCGCGTTGTTCAGGCCGGTGACCGTCAGCACCGCGCCGGCCAGCGAGGCGGGCGCGGAGGCGGTGGTCGACGGGGCGTGGTACGTGTGGCCGTTCTTGCGGTAGTTGTGCAGGTCGGTGGCGAAGGCCCGCTCGGCGGCGGCCACGTCGCCCGTGATCGTCACATACCGGTTGGTGGTGCCGGTGACCGTCAGGCCGGACTTCTTCAGCCAGCCGGTCACCTTGGCTATCTGGTCGTGCGTGGCACCGTAACGGGCGCGCACCTGGGCGGGGCTCAGGTAGTTCCCGTACGCGGCGGAGTGCGGGTCGGACACGGACCGGGCGTAGTCCGCGAGCCCCTTGGCGTCACGGCCGGCCAGGTAGACGCGGGCGGTGACGGCCGCGGAAGCGGAGGTGGCGCCCTGGTCGGCCTGCCGGGTGGCCCACAGGGGCTTGGTGCCCGCCAGCGCGTGCCGTCCGGCGTCGTGGCCCGCGGCGTCGGCGGCGGGTGTGCCGAGCGCGAGCGCACCGGCGACCAGCGGCAGCGTCGCTGCCCAGGCCAGACCGGCGCGGGCGGGCAGTGATCTGGTGCGGCTTGATCTCATGTAACCCCCTGCTGTGGCGATGCGGTGCGCCGCGGGGTGCCGCGCTGCGCCGGTGCGCAGGCGCGCGGCACCGCACGAGCGGTGAATGCGCGGGATGTGACGCTCGCGCGATGCGTCACTCTTTCGGTGAACCGTTCATGTCAGGGGCATGCGAGCACCAAGAAGAGACCAAGGAATGGCAAGCACTGACCAGGAATGGGCATGGAGCGAACACTCAACTCGTCATAACGGACGGCTCACTGACCGGAAATCAGCGCAATCCCGGACGAACCCCGCCGGGCGCGAACGGCCAGGACACCTTGGCCCCGCACACGCACAACAGAGCGGGCCGTCCGCATCGGACGACCCGCTCTGTTCACTGTGGAGCTAAGGAGAATTGAACTCCTGACCTCCTGCATGCCATGCAGGCGCTCTACCAACTGAGCTATAGCCCCGTATTCTGTTCCCGCCCGGTTCCCCGCTGCGGCATCGCCTACATTACACGGACCTCCCCGGCTTCTGCCAAATCGTTCTGCCCGGGGCCTCTCGGCGCGACGCGCGGTACTGTCGGCGATCCGTGTCCGATTCGTCCAGGGGAGCCGTACGCCGTGACCGCGCTGGAGCTGGAAGCGCCCACCGAGCCCGGCGGCGCCCGCCCCGGCAGGAGTCTCGTCCGCCGGTATCCGACCCGTACGGCGGCCCTCGCCTGCCTGGTCTCGTTCACCGTCTTCTGGGTCGCGCAGCGCCTCGCGCACGTGACGATGCTCGACCTCATGGTCTACCGCGCCGAGGGCTTCACCGTCCGCAACGGCGAGTCCCTCTACGACATGGTGGCGACCTCGGCACACCTGCCCAACACCTACCCGCCCTTCGCGGCGCTGCTGTTCACCCCGCTCACCCTCCTCGGCGTCCCGGAGATGCGCGCCCTCGCCACCGCCGGCAACCTCCTGCTGCTCGTCGCCGTCGTCCACCTCTCGCTGCGCCTGGCCGGCCGGCCCCACAGGCTCCCCCGGCCGGCCGCGGCCCTCGCGGTCTCGGCGCTGCTGGTGTGGTGCGAGCCGGTGTGGACGACGCTGCGCTACGGCCAGATCAACCTTCTGCTCGCCGCGCTCGTGCTGTGGGACCTGACCCGCAAGGACACCCACCGGCTCGCGGGCATCGGTATCGGTACCGCGGCCGGCCTCAAGCTGACCCCGGCGCTGTTCGCCGTATTTCTCGCCGTGGCCGGCGCCGTCCGCGCCGGGCAGCTGCTCCGCTCCGGCGCGGGGGCGCGGGCCGCCTGGAATTCCTGGCTGCGGCAGGCCGCCGTCGCCACCGGCACCTTCCTGGCCACCGCCCTCCTCTCCGCGCTCGCGCTGCCACGCGACTCGCACCGCTTCTGGACCGAGATCGTCTTCGCCGCCGACCGGGTCGGCGAGGTGGAGATCACCGCGAACCAGTCGCTGCGCGGCGCCCTCGCCCGGCTGCTGCACACCCACGATGCGGGCACCGCCTGGATCGTGGTCGCCGTTCCGGCCGCGGCCCTCGGTCTGGCGCTCGCCGCCGGATCGCTGCTGCGCGGGCAGCGCGCCTGGGCGGCCGTCGCCTGCGCCGCGACCGCTCTCCTGGTCAGCCCGATCTCCTGGTCCCACCACTGGGTGTGGTGCGTACCGATGGTGATCCTGCTCGGCTCCGAGGCGCTACGGCGGAGCGGCACCGCCGCCCGCCGCTGGTGGGCTGCCACCGCCGGCCTGGGCCTGCTGTTCTGCTCGTTCGCGCTGTGGTGGGTGCCGCACCGCTGGCACCACCACGAGGAACTGCACCAGAACGGCGCCCAGATGCTGCTCTCCGACGTCTATCCGATCGCCGGTCTTGCGCTGCTGGCACTGACCGGGGCCCGGCTGTGGCGGCCCGGCGGGCGACCGGGGCGGAACAGCGAGCCCCGGCCTGCCGATACCGGCAGTGGCACATGAACCTTCTGCCCACACTGCCGGATTGAGCCGTGGGGTGGGGCTGCGGAGTGGGGCTGCGGGATTGAGCCACGGGACGGAGCGGTGAGAGTCGCACATGTGTCACAACGGCGCGCCCCTCGACGGCCGTTCCGCCTGACCGAAACCGCTCGAGAATGCTCGCAGACGCTCGGGACCGCTCATCCCTGACCGATACTGCCCGACTCTGGACGGAACTGTCCTGTACCGCCCTGAGGGTTGCCCGAGTCGGCGTCCGACAGAGAAAACGGACACCGGACCGGGCGGACGGTCCCTAGGCCTCCACGGGGGGAAAGCCCGCCCACGCCCCCGCTCAGGCCGTCGCGAACGAGTAGAAACGCTTCAGCGTGCAGTGCTCGTCCAGCAGCCGCCCGTAAATCGGCTCCCCGTCGAGCTCACGGTAGGTCTCGATGGGGTCGCCTTTTATGACCAGGGCGCGGGCGCATTCCTCGCACCAGTACTGGTAGTCGGCGTTGACCGGTTCCATGTCACGGACGATCGGCGTACCGCTGCCGCACCAGTCACATTTCCTGCTGTGGGCGCCCATCCATCAGCTCCAACTGTGGCCGCAGGCCGTACAAACGAAGGAAATGCCCCCGTTGGCCCCCAGCACCTGCGCCACATGGGAGGAGCGGCAGGAGGGGCATTGCAGAGCGGAACCGTCGCTGCCGCTGCCCGAGGGGAGGGGGCCGTCAACGGGGCAGGTGAAGCGGAGCGCATATTCCGGCAGCCAGTCATAACCTTGCGCCTCGGCCACTTCGAGCAGGTCATTGACCTCCTCGAGGATGCTCGTGGGCATCGCGATCTCTCCTCCCCTGCCGGCGCCGTCCGATTCTGCCACGGACCACGGACCGGGTCAGGTCCGCCTTCTCGTCATCCCGGCCGACCCGCCCACCGCCGCCGCACCCGCCAGCGCGAGCATGCTCCCCCATAGTGCCCGCGACGGCGCACCGACTCCCGCCTCCGCCAGCCGATTAGGGAAGAGTGTCCCGAAAAGGGAGGTCCCCAGCAGCAGTCCGACCTGGTTGACGGTCACCACGAGACCGCTCGCATCCGCCGCGTGCTCCGTGCGTACGGACCCCAACGCGGCGGCAAGATTGGGGCTGTGGGCGAAACCGAGGCCCGCACCGATGGCGCCGTACGCGACAAACAGCCGGACGCCGCCTCCGGCCCCGCCGTCCTTGAACGCCAGCCCGATCCCCGCCAGCGCCGCGGACACCACCACGAACCCGCCCGGGACCAGGAAGGGATGCAGCCGCCGGGGCAGCCGCCGCCACCACAGCCCCACCGCCCCGTAGGCGAGCGCCGTGGGGACGAAGGTCAGCCCGGTGCGCAGCGCGCTGTAGTGGAGGGCGTTCTTGAAGTGCAGCGTCAGCACGAACATATAGCCCGCGTTGACGGCCATCACCAGGGCAAGGCGGACCACCGCCAGCGGCATCCCGGGCGCGCCGAGCACCCGCGGCGCGATCAGCGGCGCCCGCCCCGCCGCGCACGCCGGGCCTCGTACACCGCGAACGCCCCAGCAGCACCCCACCGGCGGCGAGCGACCACCACGTCCACACCGGCCGGCCCGCCTCCTGACCGAGCACCAACGGCACCGTCACCAGTACCAGCGCCCCCGCGAGCAGGGCCAGGCCCGGCAGATCCGGCCCCGTATACGTGCGCTGGATGATCCCCAGCACCTGCGGGATCATCACCGCCGCACCCGCTCCCTGAACGGCCCGAAAGGCGATCAACTGCCCGGTCCCCGCGGCCAGTCCACAGGCCGGCGAGGCCCCGGTGAAGACCGCGAGCCCGGCCAGGAACGTCCGCCGCGGGCCGAGCAGTTCGCCGATCCGTGCGCCGGTCATCAGCAGCGCCGCATACGTGATCGTGCAGGCGGCGATCACAAGTTGCAGCGCGGCACCCGAAGCGTCCAGGTCGGCGCCGATCGACGGGGCCGCGACATTGACGATGAAGGCGTCGAGCAGCATGGTGGTCTCGGCCCGGCGACGGCGTCCCGAGCTGGCGGCCTTCTTGCGCGTCCGCCGCGCCCGGGTGACCCCTCAGGCCGTCGGCATGCCCCCGGGGCTGCGCCGCCGCACCCCCGGTCTGCGCCGCGAGGAGGTCGCCCAGCTCTCCGGTGTCGGCGTGACCTGGTACACCTGGCTGGAGCAGGGCCGTCCCATCAACGCCAGCGGCCAGGTGCTGGACGCCGTTGCCCGTACGCTCCGGCTGGACGACGCCGAGCGCGAGCATCTCTACCACCTGGCAGAGGTCCCGTATGCCCCCGCCCGTGAGGCGGACGCGCGGTCGGTCGGCCCGGAGGTGCAGGGCATCATCGCGGCGCTGGTGCCGCTGCCCGCGGTGGTCTACAACGCCCGTTATGACGTCCTGGCCTCCAATACGGCCTACCAAGAGGTCTTCCCCACCGTCGCGTTGGCGCGTGGTCCGGCCCGCAACGTCCTGTGGCAGCTCTTCACCACACCTCCCTGCTGCTGCACGATCCTCAACCGCGACGAGGAGTTCCCCGCCCTCGTGGCGCAGTTGCGCAGTTCGTACGGGCGGCATGTGGGCGAGCCGGCGTGGGAGTCGCTGATCGGGCGGCTGTCGCGGGTCAGCGCGGATTTCGCGCGGCTGTGGGAGGTCGGGGACGTCTCGCCGCCGCGGAACCGCAGGAAGGTGATCCAGCATGCCTCGGTCGGTGAGATACGGCTGGTCTTGACGTCACTGGCGGTGGGCGGCGTCCCGGAGACCCGGATCGTCGTCTGCACCCCGGCCGACGAGGAGAGCCGGGAGCTGACGGAGGCGCTGCGCGGCATCCATGATCCACTGATCGGCTGCCTGGAGCATCTGCGGCCCGCCTCCCGGGCCCGCGCGGAGCTGGAGCAGCGATGGGAGCGCAGCGGCGGCGCGCTGACCACGACCCCGGCCGGTGAGGGATCCCGTGTGGTGAGGGATCCCGTATAACGCAGAGATCCCGCCTCCGTCTGGAGGCGGGATCTTCCGGGTTGTGGAGCTAAGGAGAATTGAACTCCTGACCTCCTGCATGCCATGCAGGCGCTCTACCAACTGAGCTATAGCCCCGGGTCTTGTTCCGCTCCCCCGGGTTTCCCCCGGCGGCGCCGCGAACAAGAAGAACTTTAGCCTGCGACCTGCCCGGATGTGAAATCCAGTCGGCCGGGGCCGCCCTGCGGGGTCAGTCGTCGTCGCCGAGCACCGGCACCGGCAGGGTGCCGGCGTTGTGCTCCATCAGGCGCCAGCCGCGCGCGCCCTCGCCCAGCACGGACCAGCAGCAGTTCGACAGACCGCCCAGGCCCTCCCAGTGATGGGCCTCCAGGCCGAGCAGCCGGCCGATGGTGGTACGGATCGTGCCGCCGTGACTGACGACGACCAGGGTGCCGTTCTCGGGCACCTTGTCGGCGTGGTTGAGCACGACGGGAGCGGCCCGGTCGGCGACCTCGGTCTCCAGTTCGCCGCCACCGCGCCGCACCGGCTCACCGCGCTTCCAGGCGGTGTACTGCTCGCCGTACTGCGCGAGGATCTCGTCGTGCGTCAGGCCCTGCCACGAGCCCGCGTAGGTCTCCCGCAGGGCTGCGTCATGCGTCACGTCGAGCCGGGTGAGCGCGGCCAGCTCGTCGGCGGTCGCCGCGGCCCGTTGCAGGTCGGAGGCGATGATGGCGTCCGGTCCGAGGGCGGCGAGCAGCCGGGCGGCACGGCGGGCCTGGCCGAGGCCCTCCTCGGTCAGCTCGATGTCCGTCGACCCCTGGAAGCGGCGCTCCAGATTCCAGGCCGTCTGGCCGTGGCGCCAGAGGACGATGCGGCGGCCCCGGCCGCCCTTGGTGCCGTTCAGAGCAGCTCTCCGTCCTGCTCGCCCGCCGTCGCGTCGGCGTGCTCCGCGGCCTTGCCGCGGGTGGCCTTGGCCTCCTCGGGAAGGTCGATCTCGGGGCAGTCCTTCCACAGGCGCTCGAGCGCGTAGAAGACGCGCTCCTCGCTGTGCTGGACGTGCACCACGATGTCGACGTAGTCCAGCAGCACCCAACGGGCCTCGCGGTCGCCCTCACGGCGGACCGGCTTGACGCCGAGGTCCTTGTTGAGCCGTTCCTCGATCTCGTCGACGATCGACTTGACCTGGCGGTCGCTGGGCGCCGAGGCCAGCAGGAAGGCGTCGGTGATCGAGAGGACGTCGCTGACGTCGTACGCGATGATGTCGTGCGCGAGCTTGTCGGCCGCGGCCTGGGCGGCGGCGTTGATGAGCTCGATGGAACGGTCCGTGGCGGTCACAAGCGGCTTTCCGGGTCGAGGGGCAGCCTTTCCGGCCCGGCGGGGCAGCTGGCTCACTGCTGAGCCGCGGCGCGCGCCGCAGTCCCCATGGGCGACCGGATCGGCAGTCAAGTACCCCTCAAGGGTCTCACGGACCACCGACACTCCCGACTGGGTTTTCGAACCCTCTGGTCGGTTTCGGTGTCCGGGCTGGTCAGCGCCGGATTCGGGACCGCTCGGCCCCGCCATTCCTCGTCGGCGGGGGCGAGCGCGTCCGGTCAGCCCTTGTAGTCCTGGCCCAGGACCACGGTGATGTCGGCGTTCGCGGCGCCCTTGCCCTGCCCGACCGCGCCCGCGGGCAGGCCCAGGGTCTTGGCGACCTCCGCGGCCTTGGCCTTCTGGGCGGCGTCCGCGTAGGTGATCCGGGACGTGGCGGCGGCCCTGCCGGTGCCGTCGTCGACGAAGCTGTAGCCGCCGTTGAGCAGCGCGACCTGCGCCTTGTTCGTGGCGCCCCGGTTGCCGGTGGCGTTACGGACCGCTACCCGGGCGGTCGCGTCGGGGGCGGTCTTCTTGACCGTGCCGCCGAGCACGTTCTTGACCACTTCGGCCGTGGCCGTCGGGCTGAGCGTGCCGTTCGCCTGCACGGGCAGCAGGGTCGTGCCGTACGCGCCGGTTTTCGCCAGCTCCGCCCGCTGCGCCAGCGAGCTGCCCAGCTGGCCCTCGGTGAGCGGCGGGTCGAGCACCTGGAGCAGCGACTTCACGGTGGCGGTGGCGCCGTCGGCGTCGCTGGAGACCTTCTTCAAGGTCGCCTGCATGACCTGACCGAACCGCTGGAGCTGCCGGGTCTGGGGCTCGCCCGGCGCCTGGTAGGTGGCGTAGGCGACGGCGGCCTGGCCGTTCAGGTCCTGGGCGCTGCCCTGCTTGACGACCGGGGAGGCGCCCTTCTTGGCGCCGGGCACGGTGGCGTCGGTGTCGAGGGTGATCCCGCCGACCGTCTCGACGAGGTTCTCCAGATACGGGGTGTCCAGCCGCCAGCTGGCCTTGAGGTCGGCGCCCAGGAGGCCGTTGAGGGAGTCCCGGGTCGGCTCGGTGCCGTCGTCCTTGACGGACTTGCCGAGCGTGGTGCTGGTCCCGTCGTCCTTGGAGACGATGAGGCTGTTGGGCAGGAGGACGGTGGTGCCCTTGTGGGTGGTCTCGTTGTCCACCAGCAGCGCCGTGGAGCTGTTCCCGGACTTGGTGTCCCGAAGATGGACGACGAGGACGTCGCGCTTCTGCCCGCCGGCCGCGGCCGCCGGTCCGGTGCCGGGGCCCGCCAGACCGGGCAGCTTGCCCGCCCACCACAGATAGCCGACGCCGCCGGCGACCAGCAGAGCCAGCACGACGGACAGCGCGACGATCCGGCTGCGGCCGCGCCGCTTGGCCTCCTCGCGCCGCTCGGTGCGGCTCTCGGTGAACTTCAGCCAGTCGATGACGTCTTCGGAGTCCTCGTCCGGCTCCTCGATGAAGGAGAACTGCTCCGTGCGGTACTCCGGGTCGTCGGCCGAGGGCCCGGGAGAGCCGCTCGCGGCACCCTGCTGCACGGTGTCGTCCGCCGGGGCGCGCGGGGACGGCGGCCGGGGCTGCCTGTCCTGGCGTTGCGGAGCGGGCTCGTCGTAGCGGGGCTGCTCCGCGTAGGAGACCTGCTCGTACGGGGACTGCTGGGCCTGCTGCGGGATCCACTCCTGCTGCTGCGACTGCTGCTGGGGCTGCTGGGGCTGCTGGGGCTGGGCGTACGGGTCGTACTGCTGGGGATAGCCGGGCTGGGCCTGCACCTGCCGGCCGCCGTACGGGTCATAGCCGTACTCCGTCTGCCCCTGCTCGTACGTCGGGTGGCCCTGCTGCGCCTGCGGGGCCTGGCCGCCGCCCTGTTGGCCGGCGTAGGGGTCGTAGCCCTCGTAGGCGGACGGGGCGGCCGGCTGCCCGTAGGCGTCGTAGTGCTGCTCGTACGACGACGGTGCGGCGTCGCGGTACACCGGCTGCCCGTAGGCGTCGTAGGTGTAGCTCGTCTGCCCCTGCTGCCCCTGCTGCCCCTGGGCATACGGGTCGTGGGCATACGGGTCCTGCGGCCCGTACGGATCCTGTCGGTCGCTCACCGGTGCCCCTTTCCGTCAGCCCCGTCAGCGGTCGTTGCGGTACAGCTCTTTTTTGTCGATGTAGCGCACCACACCGTCCGGCACCAGGTACCAGACCGGATCCCCCTGGGCGACGCGCGTGCGGCAGTCGCTCGAGGAGATGGCCAGCGCCGGCACCTCGATCAAGGACACCGCCCCCTCGGGCAGCCCGGGGTCCGCGAGGACATGGCCGGGCCTGGTCACCCCGATGAAGTGGGCGAGCGAGACCAGCTCCGCGGCATCGTGCCAGGTCAGAATCTGGCTGAGCGCATCGGCGCCGGTGATGAAGAACAGATCCGCGTCACGGTGCTCCGCCCGCAGATCACGCAGCGTGTCTATCGTGTACGTCTTGCCGCCGCGGTCGATATCGATCCGGCTGACGGAGAACTGCGGATTCGACGCAGTCGCGATGACCGTCATCAGATACCGGTCCTCGGCCGGGGACACCTTCTTGTGACTCTTCTGCCACGGCTGTCCCGTGGGTACGAAGATGACCTCGTCGAGGTGGAACTGGCTGGCCACCTCGCTGGCGGCGACCAGGTGTCCGTGGTGGATCGGGTCGAACGTCCCGCCCATCACTCCGAGTCGCCGCTTCACGGGCCCTGTGTGCTCTCCCATGCGTGCAGACCCTACTGGGCGGCGCGCGATACCGGGGGCCGGGTGCCGGGGCTCAGCGGTCCCGGTTGAAGCGGGTCGTGATCCAGAGCAGGAGAAGCAGGACAACCAGGGCGCCGCCGCCGGTCACGAAGGGGCTGAGGCTGGCGTGACCGCCCTCGTGTCCGGGTTCGGCGGCGAGGGAAACCAGGGACTGTGCGGTGGAGTGCAGGCTCATCGTCAGCAGGACCAATCCGGGCTGGGGTCGGGCGGAGACTTCCACCACATCGTAAGCGCCGTCTCACCGCGGGCTCACGGCGACTCCGCCCGGACGCGCCCGGAGGGAGCCCGCGGGGTCAGTCCTGGCCGTAGCCGCGCAGCAGGAACCAGGCGAGCAGGGCGGCACCCACGACGCCGACGATGATCACGGCTCGCAGGATCCACCCGGGCCCGCCGTCCCTGGCGGTCTCCTGGGCTGCGGCGAGCAGCACGCTCGGATACGGCATGACGGTGCGCTCCTCTGGTACGGCCCGTGCGGTCAGTTGTACGGGCCTGTGCGGGCATTGATGCGATCGCCAGCGTACGCCCGAGCATCCATTCGCCTGTCGGTGGCGTCCTCTAGTCTGAAACACACGCAGTCGAACAGGGGGAGGCCCCAATGACGGAGAGCCCAGGCGGCAGCGCGAACGTTCCGAGCCGGGACCGGCGGCGGTTCCCCGGTATCTCGTCGCGGTCGTACGAGCACCCGGCGGACCGGTCGGCGCTGGTGGCGCTGCGCAAGCTGAGCGGGTTCGACACCGTCTTCAAGACGCTCAGCGGCTTGTTGCCGGAGCGCAGCCTTCGGCTGCTGTTCCTGTCGGACTCGGTGCGGGTGGGCGAGCAGCAGTTCGCGCACCTCAACGACATGCTGCGCGATGCCTGTTACATCCTGGACCTGGAGAAGGTCCCGCCGATGTACGTCAATCAGGACCCGCAGCCCAATGCCATGTGCATCGGCCTGGACGAGCCGATCATCGTGGTGACGACCGGCCTGGTCGAGCTGCTGGACGAGGAGGAGATGCGGGCAGTCATCGGCCATGAGGTCGGGCATGCCCTGTCCGGGCACGCCGTCTACCGCACGATCCTGCTGTTCCTGACGAACCTGGCCATGAAGGTCGCCTGGATCCCGCTGGGCAATGTCGCGATCATGGCGATCGTGACGGCACTGCGCGAGTGGTTCCGCAAGTCGGAACTCTCCGCGGACCGCGCCGGGCTGCTCGTCGGGCAGGATCTGAAGGCCTCGATGCGCGGTCTGATGAAGCTGGCCGGCGGCAATCATCTGCACGAGATGAATGTCGACGCCTTCCTCAAGCAGGCGGAGGAGTATGAGTCGGGCGGCGATCTGCGCGACTCCGTGCTGAAGATCCTCAACCTGCTGCCGCGCAGCCACCCGTTCACGACCGTACGGGCGGCCGAGCTGAAGAAGTGGGCGGAGAGCCGCGACTACCAGCGGATCATGGACGGCCACTACCCGCGCCGGGACGAGGACAAGGACACCTCGGTCTCCGACTCCTTCCGGGACTCCGCGGCGCACTACGCCGACTCGGTGCGCAACAGCAAGGACCCGCTGATGGGTCTGGTGCGCGATATCGCCGGCGGCGCGGGCGATCTGGGCGGCAAGCTGCGCGACACGGTCTTCCGTGGCGGCGGCACGCGTCCCGACGGCTCGGGCGGCGCCAACGGCAGCAACGGCACCGGCGGAACCGACCGCCCTGAGGGCTCCTAACGGAGCGGATGCCGCGGCTTCGGCTGGGCGGAGGGCGCCAGCTCACCGCAGAGTGAGGGGTTGGCGCGGTCCCTGGCATAGGGGTCGGTGCCCGTAGGCCGGTCCTTGCCGGCGTGCTGTCCCGCGAACAGCGGGCGCAGCGCGTCGGCCGGATTCGAGGAGCAGGCCAGCGGCCCGGCCTGGAGGCTGCTCTGGAGCACCTCCAGGCGGTGGTCGGTGAGGTTCTCGCGGCTCAGCCGGAAGTGCACCTCACGCCGGACGGTGACCAGCGAGGCGGCGCCCGGGGTGGCCTTGCCGACGTCCTGGGCCCGAGCGTCCTCCTGCGCGCCCGGGGCGGGCCGTACGGCGTAGACGAAGGTGTAATCGGCGGTCACATCGAGCGCGTCCGGGCTCAGCTCCGAGGCGACGAGGGTGCCGTTGACCCGTACGTTCCGGTCGGCGAGCCGGGTCTGCTTCGGGTCGAAGCGGACCAGCCAACCGGTCGCCGCATCGTGGCCGTTGTCGTCGGGGCGCGCCAGGCTGCGGTCGAACTGGTCGAGTTGGCTCGTGTCGAGCAGCAGGCGCACCGGCCGTACGGAGCCGCCGGTGAGGGTGTCCGGGTCCAGCGAGGAGCGGACGATGTAGTCCTTCGCGACGGTCAGGGCCGAGACGAGCTGGCCGTCGGAGAAGTGCTCGGTGCGGGTGACGGCGGGCAGATTCACGCCCGCGGCGCCGATCCGGTAGTTGGCCGCGGGGCTGTGTGCGAAGAGATCCTCGGGCGTGGCGCCCGGCACCTCACCGGCCGGCGCGAGCGGCACCACCGCGGAGCGCAACGGCTGTGCCCGGACCGTCTCCGGGGTTTTGTACGGGTGGCGTATGCCCATGTAGACGGCGGTGCCGAAGGCCAGAACGATCAGCAGCACCAACAGAACGGCCTGCCGGGAGCCGCCCAGCCGCATCCACGCATGCCGGGTCCTGACCGCCGGCGAATGATGCTCGCCCAGCCGCTCGTCCGCGGAGAATTCCTGTAGCCGAGCAGCCCGCACGAACGATTCGTCGAAAACGACGGATCGGTATTCGTCCTCACCGCCTCCCTGGGCGCCGTTGGGCGTCCCTTCGGGAGGGTCACCAGCCCCGGTCATACAACAAGAGTAGGTCTGCCGGGGCGAAGGTAAACGCTGGGGCGCCGGACAAGTTCACCGGTTCGATTCCGTTTCAAAAACCCGCTTTGCGGGCAGTGCGCCACGGCGTCAGCTCGGCCTGGGCACAGCCGAGAACGACGGGCGCACGGGCCCCGCGGACGGCACCGACGGCAGGCCGGGCCGCGCCGTCCGGACGCTGTCCATACCGGCCGTGGTGGGGGCGTCCACCCCGCTGGACGTGGGCGCCGGTGCCGGGCTCTGGGTCCGCCCCGAGGAGCCCCGGTAGACGGCGCTGAAGGCCAGCGCGACCAGCCCGATGCCCATCACCACGGCCAGCACCCAGGCCACCGGCCGGTGCCAGCGGCTGCTGCCGCGGTAGGGGCGCAGGGCACCGCCGTAGGGGCCGTACGGGCCGTAGGGGTAGTCGCCGTACTCACCGTCGTCCTCGTACTCCGGGTAGTCGCTGTACCCGTCGTAGTCGTCGGCTCCCCGGGCGCGGCGGTGGCCCCGGGGGCCGGGCTCGTCCGGGTCGTCGCCCTCGGGGCCGAAGCCGGGCCCGGAGCGGGCCGCCTCGGCCTCGGCGCGCGCCTCGGCGGCGGCCAGCATCCGCTCGACCGCCGAGGGTTCGTGAATCTGCGCGGACCGGACGAATTCCTCGTCGAAGACCACGGAGGCGAATTCTTCGTCCGCTTTTCCGTGGCTCCCGTGGTGGTGCTCGTCGGGCTCTTCACCGTCCGGGAACGGCTTGCCCCCCACGTCGTCCGACACCCGTCCAGGTTAGCCCCGGGCGGTCCTTTTGGGCAGAGAGAACGGGGAATCCGGGGGACGGTTCAGCGGGTGTGGCCGTCGCCCGTGAGGATGTACTTGGTGGACGTCAGCTCGGGCAGCCCCATGGGGCCACGGGCGTGCAGCTTCTGCGTCGAGATACCGATCTCCGCGCCGAAGCCGAACTGGCCGCCGTCGGTGAAACGGGTGGAGGCATTGACCGCGACCGTGGTGGAGTCCACCAACTGGGTGAAACGGCGGGCGGCGGCCTGCGAGGTGGTGACGATCGCCTCGGTGTGGCCGGAGGTCCAGCGCCGGATGTGCGCCACCGCCGCGTCCAGGTCGGGCACCACGGCGGCCGCGATGTCGTACGAGAGGTACTCCGTCGCCCAGTCCTCGTCGGTGGCGGGGGCGACCAGCCCGGGGCCCGCCTGCTGCCAGGCGGCGTCACCGTGCACGATCACCCCGGCCTCGGTCAGCGCCGTCAGGGCGCGCGGCAGGAACTTCTCGGCGATCCCGGCGTGCACCAGCACCGTCTCGGCGGCGTTGCAGACGCTGGGCCGCTGGGCCTTGGAATTGACCAGGATGTCGACGGCCATGTCGAGGTCGGCGGCCTCGTCGACGTAGACGTGGCAGTTGCCGGTGCCGGTCTCGATGACCGGGACCGTGGACTCTTCGACGACCGTACGGATCAGGGACGCACCGCCGCGCGGGATCAGCACATCGACCAGACCGCGGGCGCGCATCAGCTCGCGCACCGAGTCGCGGCTCTCGCCGGGCACCAGCTGCACCGCGTCGGCGGGCAGTCCGGCGCTCTGGACGGCGTCCCGCAGCACGTCCACCAGGGCACTGTTGGAGGCGTACGCGGAGGACGAGCCGCGCAGCAGCACGGCGTTGCCGGACTTCAGGCACAGGGCGGCGGCGTCCACCGTCACATTGGGCCGGGCCTCGTAGATGATTCCGATCACACCGAGCGGGACCCGGACCTGCCGCAGGTCGAGGCCGTTGGGCAGGGTCGAGCCGCGCAGCACCTCGCCCACCGGGTCGGGCAGCGCCACGACCTGGCGGACGTCGGCGGCGATGGCCGCGATCCGCTCGGGGGTCAGGGTGAGCCGGTCCACGACCGACTCGGCGGTGCCCGCGGCCCGCGCCTTCGCGGTGTCCTCGGCATTGGCGGCGACAAGGGTGCCGGTTTCGGCCACCAGGGCGTCGGCGATGGCGAGCAGCGCTGCGTCACGGGCCGTACGCGGCAGCGGCGCCAGGACGGCGGCGGCCTCCCGCGCGCGGCGGGCGGTCTCGAGGACGGGCGAGGAGTGCGATGCGCTGCTGGTCATGGCGGCCAGCCTAGCGGGGCGGCAGGCCGCGGCCACGCCGTATCTCACAGCGCGGGACGCGGACGACCGCTGGTCAGAAGGGATGGACGCCGACCGGTGAGGCCGGGGGCGGGCCGTACCCCTCCGCGATGCGCTGGTGGTAGGTCTCGCGGCCGATGACTTCCAGGCCGACGATCTCCCACGGCGGCAGCCTGGCCGTCGAGCGGTGCTCGCCCCACAGCCGCAGCGCGACCGCCGCGGCGTCGTGCAGGTCCCGCGCCTCCTCCCAGTAGCGGATCTCGGCGTGGTCGTTGGCGTAGCGGCTGGTCAGCAGGAAGGGGTGGTCGTGGGCGAGCTGTTCCAGCGCCCGCCTGACCTCCTTCAGCGGGGCCTCGGCGCCGGAGACACTGAGGGTGATGTGCCACAGCCGGGACGCCTCCCGGCGCCCGCCCTCGGGTCCGGGCCGCGCCGCCCTGTCCCCCTCCGCGTCCTGCTCGTCCGGCCGGCCGGTGTCCTCGGCGGTCCCGACGCTGGTCAGCGTGCGTTCCGCCGCCCCTCGGGGCAGGGCCCCTGGGCGCCCTCGTCTCACCGGCGGCCTCCTGTGATGCGAATCGCTCCGCCCTCGCGGGTGCGGAGCCTCCTACGTCGGCGGGTGCGCTCGTGCGCTGCGGGCGCCGCTCCCCTACGGCGCCTCCGCAACAAAGTTGACCAGTCCGCGGCCCGTCGCGGGGCGTTTTCCCCAAGGTCTGTACGGAAAGGCTGGTCTCCGCACCATGCGGGGGAAAACGTGCACGGAGCGTGACGGCCATCGGCCCAGGGGGCGTGCTCAGGGGTGCAGCAGCACCAGATCGTCGCGGTGCACGACCTCCCGCTCGTAGGCGGGGCCCAGCTCGCGGGCGAGATCGCGGGTCGAACGGCCCATCAATCGGGGGATTTCCCTGGCATCGAAATTGACGAGCCCGCGGGCGACCGCGTGGCCGTCACCGTCCCGCAGCTCGACCGGGTCGCCGGCGGAGAACTCGCCGTCCACGGAGGCGATGCCGGCCGGCAGCAGGGAGGAGCGCCGCTCGACGACGGCCCGTACGGCTCCGTCGTCCAGCACGAGGGCGCCGCGCGGTGTGGAGGCGTGCGCGAGCCACAGCAGCCGGTCGGCGGAGCGGCGGCCGGTGCGCAGGAAGTGGGTGCCGGTCGAGCTGCCGGCGAGGGCGTCCGAGGCGTGCACGGCGGAGGTCAGGACGACCGGGATGCCGGCCGCGGCCGCGATCCGGGCCGCCTCGACCTTGGTGACCATGCCGCCGGTGCCGACGCCGGCCTTGCCCGCGCTGCCGATGGAGACGCCCGCCAGGTCCTCGGGCCCGCGCACCTCGGCTATCCGGGAGGTGCCGGGGGTGGCCGGATCGCCGTCGTAGAGGCCGTCCACGTCGGAGAGCAGGATCAGCAGGTCGGCGCGGACGAGATGGGCGACCAGGGCCGCCAGCCGGTCGTTGTCCCCAAAGCGGATCTCGTCGGTCGCGACGGTGTCGTTCTCGTTGACGATCGGTACGGCGCCCATGGCCAGCAGCTGGTCGAGGGTCCGGTAGGCGTTGCGGTAGTGGGCCCGGCGGCTGGTGTCGTCGGAGGTCAGCAGGACCTGGCCGACGCGGCGGCCGTAGCGGGCGAACGAGGCGGTGTAGCGGGCGACCAGCAGGCCCTGGCCGACGCTGGCGGCGGCCTGCTGCCGGGCCAGGTCGCGGGGCCGCCTGTCGAGCCCCAGGGGCGCCAGACCGGCCGCGATGGCTCCGGAGGAGACCAGCACGATCTCCTTGTCCTGGTGCTTGGCCAGCACGTTCACCAGCGCGTCCACGCGGTCTGCGTCCAGTCCCCCGGCGGCCGTGGTCAGCGAGGACGAGCCGACCTTCACCACGATCCGGCGAGCGTCCTTCACGTCCTGCCTTGCGCCTGCCACCTGCATACCCCTGTGCTCGCCGATCCCACCGCCGTACGGGGGATCCCTGCCCGACCCGCACCACGGCCCTACGGGCGCAATCTACGGCAGGGCGGCCTGCGGGCGCTTCGTGATATCGCCTGGCGGACGCCCTTCGGAGGGACCGGCCGGACCCGGCGCGGACCCGAGGGCGCAGAATAGGGGCCGCAATTCCCGGGCCCTACTTCCGGGATTTTTCATGGCCCCGCGGTTTTCCTTAAGACGGAAGCCGAGGCCAAGAGGTTGCGTTCGATTGGTCCGCTTTCGCGGTGATGAGAGCCACAGCAGATTGTCACCAAGGCCAACAAGGTCATACGGTCGGGTGTCCATCGGTCCCGTTTCGCCGCTCCGGCGGCGTCGCAGCGCGGGACCCGGCCGCCCCCCTCGGCCTCCCCCTGACCATTCGTGCTGCCAGGAGCCCTCCCCCGTGCCTTCCGCCGGAATCGCCCCCCGCCGAGCCGTCCAGCTCGCGGCACTCTTCGCGATGATGGTCGCGTTCACCGCCCAGTTGGTCGGTGCGCTGCTGCCCGTCATCCCGCTGTTCATCGCCGCATCCGTGGTCAACCTGGGTCTCGACCTGGTCCTCCAGCACAAGCAGCCCGGCCTGCTCGCGGTGCTCGGCCGGATCCGGTTCGATGTCACGGTGCGCCAGTTGCTGCGCGACATGCTGATACTGGTCGGCCTGCTGCACATCGACGGCATCAACCCGCTCGAGGAGCAGGCGCCGCTCACCATCACGCTGCTCCTCTTCTACGGCACCCACTTCGTGTGCCAGGCGGTCGCGGTGCTGGTCCGCAGGACCCGCAGCATGCCGTTCGTGACCCGCAACATCGATGCGAGCGCGCTGCGGCTGTGCGACGCCCCGCCGCGCATCCTCTCCCGCCAGACGGGCCGGCGGCTGCTGCGCTTCTCCGTGCCCACCACGGTCGGCATGATGCTCACCTCGATCACCACCGACGCGTACTGGGGCGGCATTGGCCTGGCCGTCTCCCTGACCCTGTCCGCCGGCGGCACGCTCTACCTGGGCACCTGGCTGCTGCCCAAGAAGCGGGTGGCCAGCGAGAAGCAGGCTCTCGCCTGGCTGGACAACTGGCTGGCCGAGTACCGGCCGACGGTCGGCATGTACTTCTCCGGCGGTTCCTCCTCCGCCTACCAGGCCAACATGTGGCTGAGCACGCTGGCCTCCCTCGACGGCAACCCGATCATCGTGCTCCGTGAGCGCTTCATGGTGCAGAAGATCGAGGCCACGGACGTGCCGATCGTCTGCATCCCCAAGGTCGCCAACCTGATGCGGCTGGAGCACTCCACGCTCAAGGTCCTGCTGCACCCGGCGAACTCCGGCAAGACCTCGCAGATCCTGCGCATCCCCTCCATCAAGCACGCCTTCACCAACCACGGCGAGAGCGACAAGCTGTCCTCCTGCAACCCGTACGCGAAGGCGTACGACGAGGTATGGGTGGCGGGTCCGGCGGCCCGTGACCGCTACCAGCTCGCCGACATCGGCGTCGAGGACAAGGACGTCATCGAGGTCGGCCGCCCCCAGCTGGCCCCGATCGAGCCGATCCAGCGGCAGGACGGTGCCGCTGCCGACCGGATGACGACCGTGCTGTACGCCCCGACCTGGGAAGGCTGGGACGGCAACCCGGGCAACACCTCGGTGATCCTGGCGGGCGAGAACATCGTCCGTGAGCTGCTCGCCGACGAGAACGTGCAACTGCTGTACAAGCCGCACCCGATGACCGGTTCCGTGGACCCGCGCGCGGGCGCCGCCAACACCCGTATCCAGGCGATGATCACGGAGGCCAACACCCGGCGCAGCGGGGAGCGGCCCGGCCCCGAGGCCGCCGCCGAGCTGGCCCGCCGTACCGAGGCGCTCAACGCGCTGACCACGTCCGCGTTCCGCAAGAGCGCGGACGAGCTGGAGCGGATGCGGCTTCAGGGCACCCCGCAGGAGGGCCGCGCCGCCGCCGTCGCCGCGGCCGTCACCGCCTGGGAGGAGGCGTACTGGAAGTCCTTCCCCCGGTGGGAGCACCGCGTCATCACCACCGCCCGCCCCGGCATCTTCAGCTGCTTCAACCAGGCCGATGTGCTGATCAGCGATGTCTCCAGCGTCGTCTCCGACTACCTGAGCAGCGAGAAGCCGTACGCGGTCGCCAACACCTCGGGGATGAGCGAGGACGACTTCCGGGCGAACTTCCCGACCGTGCGGGCGGCGACGATCCTCACGCCCGAGGCGGACGGCGTGGCCGGTCTCCTCGACGCGGTCCGCGACCCGGAGCAGGACACCCTGGCCGCGGAGCGGGCCGAGCTCAAGGAGCACCTGCTGGGCCCGTCGGACCCGCCGTCGTCGGTCCGCTTCAACCAGGCCGCGCTGGATCTGTGCGCGAAGGCCGACGAGCGGCGCATCCGGATGGAGAACCGGCTGTCCGGTATCCCCGGCCAGCGCTCGCAGGAGGACATGGAAGCCTCCGAGACGGCCGAGCACGAGGCCAGCGGCGCCTCGGACACCACGGCCGCCGTCTAAGCCGCAGCGGGCCGCTCACGGCCTCGGCGCAGAACCACAACGGGGAAGGCCCCCGGGAGGAGAACTCCCGGGGGCCTTCCCCGTTGTGCGGTGCCGCGGACCGCCGGACGGACTGTCAGAAGGGCTTGAAGCCCTCGTACTCCTGGTCGGCCTCGTCCCGCGCCACGTCCCGGTCCTTGCGGCGCTGCGCGGCCGGACGGGGCGCCTCCATGCGGTGGTCCTCGCCACGCCGGCCCAGCATCTCCGCGCCGGCCGCCATCATCGGCTCCCAGTCGAAGACGACGGCGTTGTCCTCGGGGCCGATGGCGATGCCGTCGCCCGCGTGCGCGCCCGACTTGCGCAGCGCGTCCTCGACGCCGAGGCGGTTGAGGCGGTCGGCGAGGTAGCCGACGGCCTCGTCGTTGTTGAAGTCGGTCTGCCGGACCCAGCGCTCGGGCTTCTCACCGCGCACGCGGTAGAAGTTCTCGCCCTCCTCCGTGACCGTGAAGCCGGCGTCGTCCACGGCCTGGGGCCGGATGACGATACGGGTGGATTCCTGTACGGGCCTTGCCGCGCGGGCCTTGGAGACGACCTCGGCGAGCGCGAAGGACAGCTCCTTCAGGCCCATATGGGCGACCGCGGAGACCTCGTAGACGTGGTAGCCACGCTCTTCCAGGTCGGGGCGGATGATGTCGGCGAGGTCCTTGCCGTCCGGGACGTCGATCTTGTTGAGGACGACCATCCGGGGCCGGTTCTCCAGGCCGCCGTACTGCTTGAGCTCCTCCTCGATCATGTCGAGGTCGGAGACCGGGTCACGGTCGGCCTCCAGGGTCGCGGTGTCCAGGACGTGGACGAGCACCTCGCAGCGCTCGACATGCCGCAGGAACTCCAGGCCCAGGCCCTTGCCCTGGCTCGCGCCGGGGATCAGACCGGGGACGTCCGCGATCGTGTAGACGGTCGAACCGGCCGTCACCACACCGAGGTTGGGCACCAGGGTGGTGAAGGGGTAGTCGGCGATCTTGGGCTTGGCGGCGGAGAGCACCGAGATCAGCGAGGACTTGCCGGCGCTCGGGTAGCCGACCAGCGCGACGTCCGCGACGGTCTTGAGCTCCAGCACGATGTCGCGGGCCTCGCCGGGCACGCCGAGCAGCGCGAAACCGGGGGCCTTGCGGCGGGCGGAGGCCAGCGCGGCGTTGCCGAGGCCGCCGCGGCCGCCCTGGCCGGCGACGAAGGTGGTGCCCTGGCCGACCAGGTCGGCGAGCACATTGCCCGCGCGGTCCAGGACGACCGTGCCGTCGGGGACCGGCAGGACCAGATCCTCGCCGTTCTTGCCGGAGCGGTTGTCGCCCGCGCCCGGCTGGCCGTTGGTGGCCTTGCGGTGCGGGTGGTGGTGGTATTCGAGAAGGGTGGTGACGTCCTGGTCGACGACCAGGATCACATCGCCGCCGCGGCCGCCGTTGCCGCCGTCCGGGCCGCCCAACGGCTTGAACTTCTCCCGCATCACGGAGGCCACGCCGTGGCCTCCGTTACCCGCGGCGACGTGCAGCTCGACGCGGTCCACGAAGGTGGTCATGGTGGGTGTGCCTCCAGATAACTACGGGTATGTCGCTGTACTGCGCGAATGTCTCTGTACTAACACGCAAGGGCGGACCGGCCTTCCCGCTGTCGCGGGAAAAGGCGGTCCGCCCCTGAGTGATGCTGATGCTGAGCTATCGCTCGGCCGGGCCGAATTACTCGGCGACCGGAACGATGTTCACGACCTTGCGGCCACGGTGGGTGCCGAACTGCACCGCACCGGCAGCAAGGGCGAACAGGGTGTCGTCGCCGCCGCGGCCGACGCCCGTGCCCGGGTGGAAGTGGGTGCCACGCTGGCGGACCAGGATCTCACCGGCGAGGACGGCCTGACCGCCGAAGCGCTTCACGCCGAGCCGCTGAGCATTGGAATCGCGACCGTTCCGAGTGGACGATGCGCCCTTCTTATGTGCCATGTCTCCTCAGTCCCTTACTTCGCCGGAGCGTCGATGCCGGTGATCTTCAGCGCCGTGTGGAGCTGGCGGTGGCCGATCCGCTTCTTGTAACCGGTCTTGTTCTTGTACTTCTGGATCCGGATCTTGTCGCCCTTGTGGTGGTCCACGACCTCGCCCTGGACCTTCACGCCGGCCAGGACCCACGGGTCGCTGGTGACTGCGTCACCGTCGACCACCAGCAGCGTGGAGAGCTCGACGGTGTCGCCGACCTTGCTGGTGGAAATGCGGTCTACCTCGATGACGTCGCCAACAGCAACCTTCTGCTGGCGTCCGCCGGTGCGCACGATCGCGTACACGCGGAACTCTCTTTCGCTAGGAACGGATCCTCTGATGCCAGCCGCTCACACGGGCTCGGGATGGGGCCCGTGAAATCCGAATGGACGAGCGGCCTCCCTCGGCGGACCGAGAGGTGTTTGCTCAGGGGTTTGGTGTCACAGACACCGACGGTCAAGGTTACGGGGCCTTGACCAGGGGGTCAAACCGGCCCCGGACCGCTGACGGCCCGGGGCACGGCCTGCTGCTCAGTCCTCCGTGGAAGCGGACACGGCGGCAGCGGTCTTCTTGGCCGCCGCCTTCGTCGTCTTCTTCGGAGCCGCCTTCTTCGCGGTGGTCTTCTTCGCCGCGGCCTTCTTGGCGGTGGTGGCGGTGGTGGTCTTCTTCGCCGCCGCCTTCTTGGCCGTGGTCTTCTTCGCCGGGGCCTTCTTGGTGGCGGCCTTCTTCGCCGTCGCCTTCTTCGCGGTCTTCTTGGCCGCGGGCTCCGTCTCCGCCTCGGCGCCCTCGACGGGCTCCGTGACCTCGGCCGGCTCGGGCTCGGTGACCGTCTCCGCCGCCGCCGGCGCCGACTCGGCCGGGACGACGATCTCGGCGGCCTCCTCGGTGGCCTTGGGGGCGCCCGCCGGAGCGGTCGCCTTACGGGTCGCGCGGCGGCGCGGACGGGCCGGTGCGGGCTCCGCGACGGGCGCCTCGGCGACCGGCTCCGGGACCGTCTCCGGCTCCGCTGCCGGCGCCGGCTCGGCCGGGACGACGATCTCGGCGGCTTCCTCCGAGGCCTTGGGGGCACCCGCCGGAGCGGACACCTTCCGGCTCACCCGGCGGCGGCCACGGCCGCGCCCGGCGGCTGCCTCGGCCTCGGCAGGGCTGCTGAACCATTCGTCGGTGCCGTCCACCGCGGGCTGAAGCTCGGCCTCCGTCACCGGGGCGGGCTCCAGCTCCGGCGCGCCGCCGTCCGGGGCCGGCTCGGCCACCTCGGCCTCGTGGACATGCGGCTCCGCCTGGGCGCCCTTGCCCTTCTTCTTGCGCTTGCCACCGCCGCCGGCAGTCGTCGGCTGGTCCATGTGGACGATGACGCCACGGCCGTTGCAGTGCACACAGGACTCGGAGAAGGACTCCAACAGGCCCTGGCCGACCCGCTTACGGGTCATCTGGACCAGGCCGAGCGAGGTGACCTCGGCGACCTGGTGCTTGGTCCGGTCCCGGCCCAGGCACTCCAGCATCCGCCGCAGCACCAGATCCCGGTTGGACTCCAGCACCATGTCGATGAAGTCGATGACGACGATGCCGCCGAGGTCGCGCAGCCGCAGCTGGCGCACGATCTCTTCGGCCGCCTCCAGGTTGTTCCTGGTGACCGTCTCCTCGAGATTGCCGCCCTGACCGGTGAACTTCCCGGTGTTGACGTCGATCACGACCATCGCTTCGGTCTTGTCGATCACCAGCGAACCACCGCTGGGCAGCCAGACCTTGCGGTCCAGCGCCTTCATCAGCTGCTCGTCGATGCGGTACGTCGCGAAGACGTCGACGTCCGAAGTCCACCTCTGGAGCCGGTCGGTGAGGTCCGGGGCGACATGCGCGACATAGCCGTGGATGGTCTCCCACGCCTCGTCACCGCTGACGATGACCTTGGAGAAGTCCTCGTTGAAGATGTCGCGGACGACCCGGACGGTCATGTCCGGCTCGCCGTAGAGCAGGCTCGGCGCGTTGGAACTGCCGCCGCTCTTGGCCTTCTTCTGGATCTCTTCCCACTGCGCCTGGAGCCGCTGGACGTCGCGCGCCAGCTCGTCCTCGCTCGCGCCCTCCGCGGCGGTGCGGACGATGACGCCCGCGTCCTCGGGGACGATCTTCTTGAGGATCTGCTTCAGCCGGGCCCGCTCGGTGTCGGGCAGCTTGCGGCTGATACCGGTCATCGAGCCCTCGGGCACGTAGACCAGGTAGCGGCCGGGGAGCGAGACCTGGCTGGTCAGCCGGGCGCCCTTGTGGCCGATCGGGTCCTTGGTGACCTGCACCAGCACGGACTGGCCGGACTTCAGCGCGGTCTCGATGCGGCGCGGGCCGTTGGACATGCCGAGCGCCTCGAAGTTGACCTCACCGGCGTACAGCACGGCGTTGCGGCCCTTGCCGATGTCGACGAAGGCGGCCTCCATCGACGGCAGGACGTTCTGCACCTTGCCGAGGTAGACATTGCCGACGTACGAGGTCGCCTGCTCCTTGTTGACGAAGTGCTCCACGAGCACGTTGTCCTCAAGGACGCCGATCTGGGTGCGCTCGCCGCTCTGGCGGACGACCATCACGCGCTCGACGGCCTCGCGGCGGGCGAGGAACTCCGCCTCGGTGATGATCGGCACCCGGCGGCGGCCCTGCTCGCGGCCCTCACGGCGGCGCTGCTTCTTGGCCTCCAGGCGGGTCGACCCCTTGATCGACTGCACCTCGTCGGCGCTGGTGCTCTCGTCCTTCTTACGGGGCTCGCGGACCTTGACGACCGTGCGCTCCGGGTCGTCGGTGCCGCCGGTCCCGTCCTCGCCGGAGTCACCGGTGCGACGGCGGCGGCGGCGGCGACGGCGGCTGCTGCTGGAGCCGCCGCCCGACTGCTCGTCGGCTTCCTCCTGCGTCTCCGGCTGCTCGTCGGCCTGCTCGTCGCTCTCCTCGGACTCCGCCTGAGCGCTCTCGCGCTCGTCGTCCGCACGGCCCTCGGCGGACTGCTCGTCGGCGGACTCACCGCGGCGGCGGCGACGGCCACCACGGCGGCGGCGACGTGAGGGGCGGTCGGCGGACTCGTCCTCGTCGTGACCGCTCTCGGCCTGCTCGGTCTCCGGCTCGGCCGCTGCCTCGGCTTCTTCGGCCGCCGGCTCCTCGGCCGGGGCGGCGGTGACCTGCTCGGGCTCGGCCGGGGCGCCACGACGGCGACGGCGGCGCGCACCGGCGGCGGGCTGCTCCTCCACGGCCGGCTCGGCCGGGGGCTCCTCCTGGCGGGCCGCGGCAGCGGCGGCGGCCGCGGTCTCCGGCGTCTGGAACATCGGCTCGGTGAAGACCGGCGCCTGGAAGACGGCGGTCGGCGGCCGCTGCGCGCGGCGGCGGCCGCGCTGCGGCGCCTCCTTCGCGGGCTCCTCCTCGGCACGGGGCGCCTCGGCGGCCGGCTCCGCGGCACGCTCGCCACGGCGGCGCGCCCGACGGCGGGGGGCCTCGGCGGTCTCTGCGGTCTCTGCTGTCTCTGCGGTCTCTGCGGTCTCGGCGGCCGGCGCCTCCGCGGCTTCCGCGGTCTCCTCGGCCTCCCCGGCGGCCTGCGGCGCACCAGAGGGGGCGGTGGCCTTACGGGTGGCACGGCGGCGCGTGCGGGCCGGCTTGGCGTCCTCGGCGGGGGCCGGAGCCTCCTCCTCGGCGGCGGGGGCGGCCGGTGCGGCGCTCTCGTCCGTCACGGCGGCGGCCTCGTCGGCGTCGCTCCCCTGGGGGGCGCCGGCCGGAGCGGTGGCCTTACGGGTGGCCCGGCGGCGGGAACGGCGCGGAGCGGCGTCCTCGGTCTCCTCGGCGGCGGGGGCAGCCTCCGCGACGGCCTCGACGGGCTGGGCGGCGGGCGCGGGCGCCTCGGCGGCGGCAGGCTCCTGGCCGGGCTCGCCCTGCGGGGGGCCGGCGGGGGCGGACACCTTGCGGGTCGCCCGGCGACGGGAACGGCGCGGCGCGGCGTCCTCGGTCTGCGACGCCTCGGTGGGCGTCTCGGCGGCAGCGGATGTCTCGGCGGCGGCCGGTTCGGCCACTTCCTCGGGCTGCTCACCGGCGGCCGGCTGCGGGGCTCCGGACGGGGCGGTGACCTTGCGCGTCGCACGGCGGCGGGTACGGGCCGGCTTGGCCTCGTCCCCGGTGGTGACCGCGGAAGCGGTGGTCTCCTCGGCGAGGGCCGGATCGGCCACGGAAGCGGCGGCGGTCTCGGTGCTCACCACAGCATCGGCGGCGTCACCGGCCGACGGCGGACCGGCCGGCCGGGATGCCGCACGGCGCCTGCGGCGCGGCGGCAGCGTGTCGCTGGGTGAGTGATTGTCGTCGGCACCACGGTCCTGGGACGGCGTGGAGCGGGTGGGCTCAATGGGCTCGAGCATGCGGGCGGTTCTCCCGTCACGCTCCCGGGCGCCGCGCCTGATTCCGGCCGCGGTCCGCGTGATGAGCGCGGTCCCGCTGTCCGGGGCGTGGGCGCCGCACGGGAGCTGTCGTCTCGCTCACCGGTCCCCGTAGGGCAGGGACCGGCGAAAGTCTCCTGGTCAGTGCGTCTGCCGGACCGGGGTGGCTCCCTGGCTGATCGGAGACGCGACGACGGCAGTCCTACGCAGTACCTTCCCCGGCTGCCGGGGAGGCCCCACTCGTCGCCTTCGCGGCACTCAGCCCGGCGGCCGTGGATGGGGCGGCCGTGGCAGCGTCGCGGTCGGGCGCTAGCGGGTCAGTCACCGCGCCGGTCTCCTCATCGAGCAGCCCCTGCGCCAGCCTGGTCACCGCTGCGGGGACCGGCGGCGCCAGGTCGGCCGTAGCTCGGAGGCCGGACAGGACGTCGTCGGGTCGAACGGCAGGTGTCAGATGCCGAACAACCAGCCGCAGTATCGCACAGGCATTGCCGTCGGGCCTATCGGTGTCGCGACCTGCGGCCTCCAGACGCGCCACTGCGGCCCGCGCGTCAAAGGTCCGGATGCCATTTTTCGTACGCCGCTCGACCTGCACCTCTTCCGCGGCGAGGAACGCCGCGACGGCACGCTCGGCGGTCTGTGCCTCGACCCCGTCGAGCCTGATCTCCCAAACCGAGGCCTGGAGCCGGTCGGCCAGACCACTGGTGTGGGCCTCGACCGCGTCGGTCACATCGAGGCCGTCCGGCAGCGACTCGTCGAGAAGGGTGCGCAGGGTGTCCGGGTCGCGGCGCTGGGCGAGCTGGATCTCCAGATACTCGGCCTCGCTGCCCGTACCGGTCGGGGCGGCGTTGGCGTACGACACCTTGGGGTGCGGGGTGAAGCCCGCCGAATAGGCCATGGGGACCTCGGCGCGGCGCAGCGCCCGCTCGAAAGCGCGCTGGAAGTCGCGGTGACTGGTGAACCGGAGGCGGCCGCGCTTGGTGTAGCGCAGTCGGATGCGCTGCACCGCCGGTGCGGGCGGCGGGCCTTCGGGCTGTCGCTTGCCCAGTGTCGTTCAGTCCTTCGTGAGTGCGGTCGTACTGCTACCTAGAGTACGTGTCCCGGGAGCTCCCGGTTCCCGGCGGGGCGCGGCAGCTGCGGCCCGCGGCGGCTGCGCGGGGGCCCCGAACAGCGCCCGCCGGATCTCCCTGCGGGTCTGCCGTACGGTTTCACGGGCGGTGCGCAGCGCCTGCCGGACGGGCCGCCAGAGGCCGTCGCGGATGACGTGCCCGAGCGGGGTGAGCACACTGCGGTAGACCCACCGCAGCGGTTCGACAAAGACCCACCGCAGTACCGTGCCGAGGAACCGGCCGAGGGCCCGGGAGAGGATTCCGGCGGCCCGCCAGCAGAGCCCGAACGCCGCCCCGACCTCGCGGACGACCACCGTCACCACGGCGATCAGCAGCCGCCCGGCCGGCGCCAGCACATACCGCCACAGGGCGACCACCGGCACGACCACGAGCCACCGCACGAGTGTGGCGAGTACGGCGCCGATGCCACGCACCAGCCAGGCGATGCCGTGCCCGGCCGGCGTCAGGACGTACGCGTAGAGCCACTGGGCGGGGACCACGATCAGATACCGGACAAGCCAGGCCACCGCGGCGCCGATTGCCCGGCCGACGGGTGCCAGCACATACCGCCACAGGGTGACCCACGGCCATACGAACAACGCGCGGCCGAGCCAGGCCAGGGCCACGCCCAGTGCGCCCAGCACCCGGACGATGCCGTGCCCCACCGGCGTCATCACGTAGGTGTACAGCCACTTCGCCGGGACCACGAGCAGATACCGGACCAGCCAGGCCACCGCCATGGCGGTCCCCCGGCCGGCCGGCGCGAGGACGGAGCGCCACAGCCACACCAACGGGGCGACGACCAGCGTCCGCCAGATCCAGCTCAACGGGATCACGACAAGGGTCCGCCAGGCCCACACCACGGGGGCGGCCACGAGGGTCCGCCACAACCAGGCGAGACCGCGGCCGAGGGGGCGGAGCACGCTGCGGTTCACGGCCCGGCCGGCGGCGGCCAGTGCATCCCACACCAGGCGCACCGGCACCACGAGCACCAGCACCACGATCCGCACCGGCAGCCGGACCACGGTCGTCACACAGCCCTCGCCCGGCTCGTAACGGGCGGGCACCTGTCGTTCCCTGTCGCTGGGCTCCATTCGCCCGTCCCCCTGTATTGCTGTCCTTGTACGGCCGTACCCCGGCGCCTCAGGCGGACCGGTGCGGCTGCTGTCCGGCGGCGGTCGCCGCGGGGATCCAGTAGCGCAGCTTCTCGTCCCGCTGGTCCTCGAAGATCCCGCCGCATGCCTCGATGACCTTACGCGAGCCGGTGTTGGTGTCGTCGCAGGTCACCAACACCGGGTCGATGCCCAGCTCGTGATGGGCGATCGGCAGCGCGGCGCGCAGTATCGCGGTGGCGTGGCCCCGGCGGCGGGCGCCGGGGCGTACGCCGTAGCCGAGGTGGCCGCCCCAGTTGAGGAGGGACGGGGTGAGGTGGTGGCGGAAGGTGCACCGCCCCAGGTAGGTGTCGCCGTCCACCCACCAGCGGGTGGTCATGGGGACCACACCGTCGGCGCGTGTGTGGCTCATGACGCCGCCGACCAGTTCGACGTACTCGGCGAAGCCTTCGGCGGTCGGCCAGCGGCTGTGCCACGTCGTCAGCTCGCCGGCCAGGGTGGAGTGCGGGGCGGACTCCGCACCGTCGGCACGGAATTCGTCCATCGCGGCGAGGAACGAGGCATGGACGGCGACGGTGGGGGCGATGAGCTGCGGTGCCATCGCCTCATTGTGCCGGAGCACGCCACGGCCCGGCCCCGCAGGGTGCGGAGGCCGGGCCGAAGAGGCGTGGCGCAAGCGCTACTTGACGGACAGGGGGAGCAGCTTCTTGCCGGTCGGGCCGATCTGGATCTCGGTGTCCATCTGCGGGCAGACGCCGCAGTCGAAGCACGGGGTCCAGCGGCAGTCCTCGACCTCGGTCTCGTCGAGCGAGTCCTGCCAGTCCTCCCAGAGCCAGTCCTTGTCGAGACCGGAGTCCAGGTGGTCCCAGGGCAGGACCTCTTCGTACTCCCGCTCCCGGGTGGTGTACCAGGCGACGTCCACGCCGAAGTCGGGCAGCGTCTCCTCGGCGGCCTTCATCCAGCGGTCGTAGGAGAAGTGCTCACGCCAGCCGTCGAAGCGGCCGCCGCCCTCGTAGACGGCGCGGATGACCGAGCCGACGCGGCGGTCGCCGCGCGAGAGCAGGCCCTCGACGATGCCGGGCTTGCCGTCGTGGTAGCGGAAGCCGATCGAGCGCCCGTACTTCTTGTCGCCGCGGATCTTGTCCCGGAGCTTTTCGAGACGGGCGTCCGTCTCCTCCGCCGACAGCTGCGGCGCCCACTGGAAGGGGGTGTGCGGCTTGGGGACGAAGCCGCCGATGGAGACCGTGCAGCGGATGTCGTTCTGCCCGGAGGCCTTGCGGCCCTCGGCGATGACCTTGACCGCCATGTCGCCGATCTGGAGCACGTCCTCGTCGGTCTCGGTCGGCAGACCGCACATGAAGTAGAGCTTCACCTGCCGCCAGCCGTTGCCGTAGGCCGTGGAGACGGTCCTGATCAGGTCCTCTTCGGAGACCATCTTGTTGATGACCTTGCGCATCCGCTCCGAGCCGCCCTCGGGCGCGAAGGTCAGACCGGAGCGACGGCCGTTGCGCGTCAGCTCGTTGGCGAGATCGACGTTGAAGGCGTCGACACGGGTCGACGGCAGCGACAGACCGATCTTGTCTTCCTCGTACCGGTCGGCGAGGCCCTTCGCGAGGTCACCGATCTCGGTGTGGTCCGCGGAGGACAGCGACAACAGGCCGACCTCCTCGAATCCCGTGGCCTTCAGCCCCTTGTCCACCATGTCGCCGATGCCGGTGATGCTTCGCTCCCGTACGGGGCGCGTGATCATGCCGGCCTGGCAGAAACGGCAGCCGCGGGTGCAGCCACGGAAGATCTCGACCGACATCCGCTCATGGACGGTCTCGGCCAGGGGGACGAGCGGCTGCTTGGGGTAGGGCCATTCGTCCAGGTCCATGACGGTGTGCTTGGAGACCCGCCACGGGACGCCGGAGCGGTTCGGCACGACGCGGGAGATCCGCCCGTCGGCCAGGTACTCGACGTCGTAGAACTTGGGGACGTAGACGCTGCCGGTCCTCGCCAGGCGGAAGAGCAGCTCATCGCGCCCGCCGGGCCGGTCCTCGGCCTTCCAGGCGCGGATGATCTCGGTGATCTCCAGCACCGCCTGCTCGCCGTCGCCCACGACCGCGCAGTCCAGGAAGTCCGCGATCGGCTCGGGGTTGAAGGCCGCGTGGCCGCCGGCGAGGACGATCGGGTGGTCCTCCGTACGGTCCTTGGCCTCCATCGGGATACCGGCGAGGTCCAGGGCGGTGAGGAGGTTGGTGTACCCCAGCTCGGTCGAGAAGGAGACACCGAGGACGTCGAAGGCGCCGACGGGGCGGTGCGCGTCGACCGTGAACTGCGGGACGTGATGCTCACGCATCAGCGCTTCGAGGTCCGGCCACACGCTGTACGTGCGCTCGGCCAGCACGCCCTCGCGCTCGTTGAGGACCTCGTAGAGGATCATGACGCCCTGGTTGGGCAGACCGACCTCGTAGGCGTCGGGGTACATGAGCGACCACCGCACGTCACAGGAGTCCCAGTCCTTGACGGTGGAGTTCAGCTCACCGCCGACGTACTGAATGGGCTTCTGCACATGCGGGAGCAGGGCCTCGAGCTGCGGGAAGACCGACTCGGCAGACATCTCGAACCTTTGTGAGCTGGCAGGGGGCGACTCTCAAGCGTAACCGCTCGGGGGGCCGCCCCCTCGCACAGCGCTCTCACCGCCGGAACGCGGCCCGGTGCTTGCGCCGCGAGGCCTTCTTCCACCGGCCCGGCAGCTCCCATTCCCGGTCCGCCGCCAGGGCCTCCTCGCGCCCGTGGAGCAGGCCGAAGGTGAAGCCGCCCTCACCGGCCTGGTGCGCCTGGGTCGCCAGTTCGCGCAGTGCGCCGCGCGCCACCACGCTGTCCTGGTGGTCGCCCAGCAGCTGCTGCACCCGCTTGATCCGCTTGGCGAACTTCTTCGCCGGCGGGCCGAGCGCCGGACGGGAGGCCTCCGCCGCGTACCGCGTCCGCTTGGCGGCCTTGCGGGCACCGTGCAGTGCCTCGTCCCGCTCCCGCCCGGCCGGTGCGGCCAGCGCGGCCTCCACACGGCGGGCCAGCCGCCGGTAGTCCTTCAGCACCGCCTCGGACACCAACGGGGGCGCCGGCCGGGCGGCTGCCGGGCGCAGCGGCGGCTCCTCCAGGAGGGCGTGCAGCGTCTTCAGCAGCGACAGGTAGCGAGGCCCGTCCAGTACGGCGAGCACCTCCTTCCGCGAGCCGGCCCGGCGCCGCTCGGACCAGATGCGCAGCCGGGCGTCCACCGGCCCCAGCCGGAGCGTCGGGGGCACGTCGGCCAGCGCCTTCCGCAGCCGCGCGGTCAGCACCTCGCGGTCGCGGTCCACCCCCAACTCCGCCGCCAGCCACTTGAGTTCGAGACCGATGGGCCGGGTGGCGGCGCGGTCGAGCACCCTGGTGTACGAGCGGAAGGCGCTGCGCAGCCGGCGGGTGGCGACCCGCATCCGGTGCACCGAGTCGGGCAGGTCCCGCCGTACCGCCGGATCCAGTTCGATGATCACCCGAACCTGCTCACGGACGTAACGGAGCACCACGTCCCCGGCCGTGCACCCCTTCTTCTTCCCGGCCTTCTTCCCGGCCTTCTTCCCGGTCGCGGCCTTCTTCCCGGCGCCCTTGCCCTTCCCCCCGCGCTTTCCGGGGTCTTCGGCACGGCGCCTGCCCGGCCCGGCGTCGTCCGCCCCGGGCCGGTCGCGCGCCGGCCCCGTCTCCGCCAGCGCCCGCGCCAGCTTCGACTGCGCCGCGGCGGGGCGCGCGCCCGACGCGACCAGCGCCCTGCCGACCTCGTCCAGCAGCGCGGTGTCGCCGCCCCCGGTCAGCTCCACCTCGATCTCGCACCAGCGGGCCTCGACGGGCCCCGCCGGCAGTTCCGCCTTCCTCGCGGCCTCGCCCGCCCGCTGCGCCCGCACCGCGTCCACCGCCACCTCGGCGAGCGGCACCCCTGCGGCGTCCTTCAGGATGCGCACCGTGCGCCGCGTCCGCAGCCGTATGACGGGAACCGGCTCCTGGTCCAGTACCCGCGACCGGACGAGCGCGGTCAGTTCCGGAGGCGGCACATCGGACAACGGCGCCCGCACCTCGTCCCGCACCCCCGGCGCGACCGGCAGCTTCAGATGCCAGCCCGCGTCCTTGCCGCCGGTGCGGCGGCGCAGCGTGATGCCATCGGCGGCGAGGCGGTGGCCGGCGGTGTCGTAGTAGAGGGCGTCAAGGGCTTCGACGCCGGCTTCCACCACGGTGGCGACCCGGTCGATACCGGCCAGATCGGGCAGCTGCGCACCATCGTCGATGTCGTACTTGCGTTCGATTTCTCGTACGGTGTCCGCCATGCATCGAGGCTAGCCACCCATCCCGGCCGCGACCACCCGCCCGCCCACGGGAGCTGCCGCATGGCGGGATCCGGAGCAGAGGGTGGCACGCGCCCCATGGCGTGACTTACGGTGTGTGACGAGACGAATACGTAGAGTGCAATCGGCGCTCACTCGACCCCTTCGGGGAGGGAGACACCCGTGCACCCCCCAACCGCACCCGCCACCCGGACACCCCTCCGCCTCTCGGCAGGCGCCCGCCCCTATGTCCTGACCGCACCGAGCACCCCCACCACCCCGAAGGCCGCCCGCGATTTCGTCCGTGCCGTCCTGCGCCGCACGGGCCTCGCCCCGCTCACCGACACCGCGGTACTGCTCACCTCGGTGGCGGTGACCCGCTCCCATCTGCGGACGCCGCGGTCGGCGGACATCCTGCTGCGGATGCTGACCGCCGGGCACGGACTGCGGATCAGCGTGCACGACGAGGCGCCGGCCCGGATTCCGCGGCCGGCGCCGACGGCCGGTGAGCAGGCCGCCGACTACGGGATGCTGCTGACCGGCCACCTCGCCGACGACTGGGGCACGACTCCGTTCGAGGGCCTGCCCCGGTCCGCCTCGCTCTGGTTCGAGCTGCACCTCGCCCCGTGACGCGACGTCAGCGCGAGGCCGACAGCGGGCGCTGTACGCGGATGGACTGGAGCAGCCCGATCGCGATCCAGACCGCGAACATGGACGTGCCGCCGTAGGAGACGAACGGCAGGGGAAGGCCGGTGACGGGCATGATGCCGAGGGTCATACCGACGTTCTCGAAGGCCTGGAAGGCGAACCACGCGATGATGCCGGCGGCGACGACCGTGCCGTAGAGCTCGGTGGACTCACGGGCGATCCGGCAGGCCCGCCACAGGACGACACCGAGCAGGACGATGATCAGGCCCGCGCCCAGGAAGCCGAGCTCCTCACCGGCGACGGTGAAGATGAAGTCCGTCTGCTGTTCGGGGACGAACTGGCCGGTGGTCTGGCTGCCGTGGAAGAGACCCGAGCCGGTCAGCCCCCCGCCGCCGATCGCGATCCGGGCCTGGTTGGTGTTGTAGCCGACACCGGCCGGGTCGAGGCTCGGGTTGGCGAACGCGGCGAACCGGGCGATCTGGTAGGCGTCGAGCAGGCCGAGCTGCCAGACGGCCACACAGCCGACGACGCCGGTGCCGCCCAGGCCGAGGATCCAGCGATTGGAGGCACCGGAGGAGAGCAGCACGCCGAGGATGACGGCGCCGAGCACCATGACCGAGCCGAGGTCGGGCATCAGCATGATCACGGCGACCGGGACGGCGGCCAGGGCGAGGGCCTGGACGACGGTGCGGTGGCCGGGGTGCGGGCGGTCGCCCGCGTCGACCCGGGACGCCAGGATCATCGCCATGCCGAGGGTGATGGTGATCTTCGCGAACTCGGCGGGCTGGAGCGAGAAACCGCCGGGGATCGCCAGCCAGGATCGCGAGCCGTTGATGGTGGCGCCCAGCGGCGTCAGCACCAGCAGTGCCAGCACGACCGACAGCGCGTAGAGGATCGGGACCGCACCGCGCAGGGTGCGGTGCCCGAGCCAGATGGTGCCGGCGGCCAGTGCCAGGCCGATGCCGAGATTGAGCAGATGGTGCAGGAAGTAGTAGTACTCGTCGCCGTGGTTGAGCTCGGTGCGGTTGCGGGTGGCGGAGAAGACCAGCACCGAGCCCATCAGCGACAGCACCAGGCAGGACAGCAGCAGTATCCAGTCCAGCTTGCGCAGCACCGAATCACGCGCCGTCAGCTTGCCCCAGGTGCCGAGCTCTGGGGTGTAGCGCCGGATCGAGAACGCCCGGGAGGTGTGGCTGGTCGTCACTGTGGGCTCTCCGATGCGGACGGCGACGGCGACGGCGGCACGTACGGCTTGATGGGCTGGGCCTGGATCGTCCCGTCACCCTCGATCTTGGGGAGCGATCCTTGCGGCTTCGGCAGCAGGGCGGCCTTCGGGTCGATCCCGCCCTTCTCGTCGACTCCGTACAGGGCGTTGTAGATGTTGCGTACGGCCGGACCGGAGGCGCCGGATCCGGTACCACCCTGGGAGATCGTCATGACGATCGTGTAGTCCTTGGTGTACGTCGCGAACCACGAGGTGGTCTGCTTGCCGTAGACCTCGGCCGTACCCGTCTTGGCGTGCATCGGAATCTTGTCCTGCGGCCAGCCCTGGAAGCGCCATGCGGCGGTACCGCGGGTGGCCACACCGGCCAGCGCGGAGTCCATCTGCCGGAGCGTCTTGGGGCTGTCGGGCAGCTTGCCGTGCGACGTGGGCCTGACCGGCCGCACCTTCTTGCCGTCGGGGCTGACGATGGCCTTGCCGACGGTCGGGTTGTAGAGCGTGCCGCCGTTGCTGATGGCGCCGTAGATGGTCGCCATCTGGATGGGGGTGACGAGGGTGTCGCCCTGCCCGATGGCGTAGTTGATGGAGTCGTAGGCATGCAGCTTCATGCCTTCGAGGCAGCCCTCACGGGCGAGCTTGGTGGCGAAGTCCTTCTTCTTGGGCCAGGCCTTGGCCTGCTTGCACCAGCCGGACTTGTTGGCCTTCCAGAAGGCGTTCTTCCACTTGCGGTCGGGGACCCGGCCGGTGACCTCGTTGGGGAGGTCGATGCCGGTCTCCTTGCCGAGACCGAACTGGTGGGCGGTCTTGTAGAACCAGTCGTTGGGGTCCTTCTTGGGCTTGTCCCCGCCGTCCTTCTTCCACTCCTCGTGCGAGAGCCGGTAGAAGACGGTGTCGCAGGAGACCTCCAGCGCCCGGCCCAGGCTGATGTCGCCGTGGCCCTCGCCCTCGAAGTTCTTGAAGGTCTGGCCGCCGATGCTGTACGAGCTGGTGCAGGGGTAGTGGCCGTTGAAGTCGTAACCCGCGTTGATCGCGGCCGTGGTCGAGATGACCTTGAAGATCGAGCCGGGGGCGGCCTGTCCCTGGATGGCGCGGTTCAGCAGCGGGTAGTTGGAGTCCTTGCCGGTGAGGTGGGCGTAGTCCTTGCCGGAGATCCCGCCGACCCAGGCATTGGGGTCGTAGCTGGGGTTGGAGGCCATCGCCACCACCCGGCCGGTCTTGGCTTCCATGACCACCACGGCGCCCGAGTCGGCCTTGTAGTTGGTGCCCGTGTTCCTGTCGTGCACCTTACGGGCGTCCTTCATGGCCTGGTCGAGCTGCTTCTCCGCTATGGCCTGCACCCGCGCGTCGATGCTGGTGACGACGCTCGCGCCGCCCTGGCCCTTCTCGCTGTTGGCCTGGCCGATGACCCGGCCGAGGTTGTCCACCTCATAGCGGGTGACGGCGGCCTTGCCCCGCAGATAGCGGTCGTACGTACGCTCCAGACCGGACCGGCCGATCTGGTCCGAGCGCAGGAACGGCGAGTCGGTGTCCTTGGCCTTGTTGATCTCCTCGTCGGTGACCGGCGAGAGGTAGCCGAGCACCTGGGCGGTGTTGGCGTCGCCGGGAGCGGCGTAGCGGCGGACGGCGGTGGGCTCGGCGCTGATGCCGGGGAAGGCCTCGGAGCGTTCGCGGATCTGGAGGGCCTGCTGGGTGGTGGCCTCGTCGGTGATCGGGATCGGCTGGTAGGGCGAGCCGTTCCAGCAGGGCTGCGGGGTCTTGGCGTCGCACAGCCGGACCTTGTTGCGGATCTCCTTCTCGGACATGCCGAGCACCTTGGCGAGCCGGCCGAGCACGCCCTTGCCGTCGTCCTTCATCTTCAGCAGCTCGGTACGGCTCGCGGAGACCACCAGACGGGTCTGGTTGTCGGCCAGCGGCACCCCGCGCGCATCGAGGATGGAGCCGCGGGTGGCGGGCTCGATGACTTGCTGGACGTGGTTGTTTCTCGCCTCGGTGGCGTACTCCTGGCCGTTGCGGATCTGTAGATACCAGAGCCGGCCGCCGAGAGTGAGCAGCAGGGAGAAGACCAGGATCTGGATCGCGATGAGCCGGACGCTGACCCGGGAGGTCCGGGTTTCCGGAAGATTACTCATGGCGCGCAGCGCCTCCACGAGGGGTGGTGGTCGAAAGGAGCGAGGGCGTCACAGTCGCTTGACCCCCTTGATGCGGCCCACCTTGTCGCGGGCCGACTTGCCGAGCAGACTGCCGCGCTGGCTGCCGATGCCCGTCCCCGTGCGCACGGACTTCATGGCACCACGGCTGGCCTTGAGACCTGTGCCGGTGGTGAGCCAGCCGTACCCGGAATCCCGGCCGGCCGCGCCGCTCGAACCGGAGCCGTCGCCGGCCAGCGCCTCACCTTCCGTTCTGCGTGCCAGCGCCATCACCAGCGGGACGGTGAAGGGGGCCAGCAGCAGGTCGTAGAGGGTGGCGCTGAGCAGCAGTCCGACGATGCCGACGTGCCGGGCGGCGGTGTCACCGACCAGCGCACCGACGCCGGCGTACATCAGCGTCGAGCCGAGGGCGGCGCCGAGGACGACGAGCAGCGGCAGCGTCGCCGAGCGGTGCTGGCCCGACTCCGGCTTGGTCAGGCCCGCGCAATAGCCGATGACGCAGAGCACCAGCGCATAGCGGCCGATGGCGTGGTCGGAGGGCGGGGCGAGGTCGGCCAGCAGTCCGGCGAAGAAGCCGACCAGCGCGCCGCCGACATGGCCGTAGACCAGCGCGAGGCCGAGCACCACGAGCAGCAGCAGGTCGGGTACGGCGCCGGGCAGTTGGAGTCTGGCGAGGATGGTGACCTGAATGACGAGGGCGACGACCACCAGCGGGGCCGAGAGCAGGATCCGGTTGATGCGCATCGGTCAGCTCCTGGGAGAAGCGCTCGCGGAGGGGGTGGCCGTGACGGTGACCGTCGGCGTCGGCTTGGGCTTCGCGGGCGCAGGCGGCAGGACGGTGTCGCGCGGGTCCTGGCGGGGCGGTGCGACGACTACGCCGACGATGTCGAGCTGGGAGAACGAGACAAAGGGCCGGACCTGGAGGTTGCGCGTCAGATCGCCGTTGGACGGCTCGACCTTGACGACCTTGCCGACCGGCACGCCGGGCACGAACGGCTTGTCCTTGCTGGAGCCGAAGGTGACCAGGCGGTCGCCCCGCTTGATGTTGGCCTTGCCGTTGAGGAGCTGGACGCGCAGCGAGCGGACGCCCTGCCCGTTGGCGAAGCCGATCTCGTTGGTCTTCTCCATGCGGGTGCCGACGGTGAAGTCGGGGTCGGCGGCCAGCAGGACGGTGGAGGTGTCGGTGCCGACGGTGGTGACCCGGCCGACCAGACCGTCTCCGTTGAGCACGGTCATATCGCGGGCGATGCCGTCGCGGGTGCCGGCGTCGATGGTGACGGTCCAGGAGAAGCCCTGGGCCGAGCCGATGGCGATGACCTGGGCGCCCTTGATGCCGTACTGGCCGGTGCCCGCGGTCTTGAGGATCTTGTCGAGCTCGGCCGCGCGGTTGCGGTTGCGGTCGGAGGAGCCGAGCTTGGCCTTGAGCGCCTCGTTCTCGTGCTCCAGCTTGCTGATCCGGTTGTGCCGGGCGCCGGAGTCCCGCACGGCGCCGACGGCGTTGCCGACCGGGTTGACGACGCGGGCGACGCCGCTTTCGACCGGGCCGAAGGCGGAGGCGGCGGCTTGCCGGGCGCCATCGAGCGGGGACTGTTCGCCGCCGCGGATATCGACCGTGATCAGCGCGAACGCGATCGCGACCAGCAGCACCAGCAGCAGCCGGCTCTCTCGTGTGTCCCTCACGTGCGGCGGCCGTGTCCTTCCTCGTAGGACCGGCCGGCTGCGGGCCCCGCCGGTCTCGTTCGGGAGTTGAGCGTTGTGCCTGTGTGACGGTGCCGGACGGTGAAGCGTCAGTGCACCGTGTCTGTCGGGAGGTTGTGCCTGTATATCAGCGATCCGCCGGACGGATCGGCCGCTGTCGCCATGGTTCCCGAACGCCGCGGACGCCGCTCGACGGCCGCGGCGCGATCGGGACCCGGGTCCTGCTACCTGCGCGGCTGGGAGTCGAGAACCTGCTGGAGCGCCTCGAACTCCTCGACGCACTTGCCGGAACCGAGCGCGACGGAGTCGAGCGGGTCCTCGGCGATGTGGATGGGCATGCCGGTCTCGCGGCGCAGCCGCTCGTCGAGGCCGCGGAGCAGGGCGCCGCCTCCGGTGAGCACGATGCCGCGGTCCATGACGTCACCGGACAGCTCCGGCGGGCACTTGTCGAGCGTCGTCTTGACCGCGTCGACGATGGAGTTGACCGGCTCCTCGATGGCCTTGCGGACCTCGGCGGCCGAGATGACGACGGTCTTCGGCAGGCCGGAGACCAGGTCACGGCCGCGGATCTCGGTGTGCTCGTCCTGTTCGAGGTCGTACGCCGAACCGATGGTGATCTTGATGCTCTCGGCGGTGCGCTCGCCCAGCAGAAGGCTGTACTCCTTCTTGATGTGCTGGATGATCGCGTTGTCGAGCTCATCGCCGGCCACCCGGATGGACTGCGCGGTGACGATGCCGCCCAGCGAGATGACCGCAACCTCGGTCGTCCCGCCGCCGATGTCCACGACCATGTTGCCGGTGGCCTCGTGGACCGGCAGGCCGGACCCGATGGCGGCGGCCATCGGCTCCTCGATGATGTGCACCTGGCGCGCACCGGCCTGGGTCGACGCCTCGATGACCGCGCGGCGCTCCACTCCTGTGATGCCGGAGGGGACACACACGACGACCCGCGGGCGGGCCAGATAGCGCCGCTTGTGGATCTTGAGGATGAAGTAGCGGAGCATCCGCTCGGTGATCTCGAAATCGGCGATCACGCCGTCTTTCAGGGGCCGTACGGCGACGATGTTGCCGGGCGTGCGCCCGATCATCTTCTTCGCCTCAGCACCTACCGCGAGAATGCCGCCGGTGTTGGTGTTGATGGCCACGACCGACGGCTCGTTGAGGACGATGCCGCGGCCCCTGACGTACACCAGCGTGTTGGCGGTCCCGAGGTCGACAGCCATGTCACGGCCGATGAACGACATGTTGTTCCCCATGAGGATACGTCTGGCCTTCCCAACTGGAGCGAATGCTTACTGGAGGTCGGCAGGAGGTGATGCGCTGTGCGGCGCGGAAGCCTCCATCGTAGTTCGTAGTGCGCCCACTCGAACACGTCGGGAGGCTGTTCCGCCATTGTCAGCCGTACACGCACCCGCCCCCCTTAATGGTGACGTCGTGTCGCGGTGATGCGTTCCCCCGATCGTGTCGTATACACCAAAGGGCGACCGATGATTTTGTCGGTCGCCCCTGGTCACGGGGGGTGCACAGCTGATGAGGCGTCAGGAAATGCCGGGGAAGAAAATCTTGATCTCGCGCTCGGCGGACTCTTCGGAATCCGACGCATGGATCAGATTCTCTCGGGTGATCGTTCCGAAGTCCCCACGAATGGACCCACTCGGCGCGGCAATCGGGTCAGTCGGACCGGCGAGCATCCGTACGCCCTCGATCACCCGCTCGCCCTCGACGACCATCGCGACCACGGGGCCGGAGGACATGAACGCGACCAGGGGCTCGTAGAACGGCTTGCCGACGTGCTCGGCGTAGTGCTGCTCGAGGATCTCGCGGTCCAGGCTGCGGAGCTCCAGCGCGCTGATCGTCCAGCCGGCCTTCTTCTCGATACGGCCGATGATCTCGCCGATCAGACCGCGCGTGACGGCGTCAGGCTTGAGGAGGACGAGGGTGCGCTGGCTCACGGAGAAACTCCCTGGATATGAACAACGGTCAGCGGGTGCATTGAGGCTACATGGGTGACCAGGCCCTGCGCGGGCCCGCCCCCGGCCCCTGACGCGCCCCTGAGGGCCTCGCCGGGACCGGGCGGCGGCAGGCCTCCTAGGCGGGCTCCGCCGAAGCCTCGGCCTGCGCCGCCCAACGGGCCTTCGCCTCATCGATCTTGCGGCCGAAGTGGACCGACGCCCACCACAGGGCCGCGAAGATCCCACCCAGGAAGAACATCGTCGGGACCACGAAACCGCTGGCGATCAGCGCGATCTGAAGCACCCAGCCGAGCTGGACGCCACCCGGACGGGTCAGCATCCCGCACAGCAGGATGCTCAGCAGCATCGCGATCCCGCTGACCGTCCAGATCGTGGCCGCCGGCAGTTCGGTCATCTGCATCGCGACCAGGCCGGCGAAGCCGATCACGAAGAATTCGCCTATCAGGGTGCCGGCACACAGCGTGCGCATGGTCAGCTCCTCCCCATCAGCAGCCGGGCCTCGCCGACCGTGATCACCGAGCCGGTCACCAGCACACCCGCTCCGGAGAACTCGCCCTCTTCCTCGGCGAGGGTGATCGCCGCTTCCAGGGCGTCGTCGAGCCGGGGCTCGACCTGGACCCGCTCGGCGCCGAAGACCTCGACGGCGACGGCCGCCAGCTCATCGGGATCCATCGCACGATGGCTCGAATTACGCGTCACCACGACCTCGGCGAAGATCGGCTCGAACGCCTCCAGGAAACCCCGTACGTCCTTGTCCGCACTGGCGCCGACGACGCCCACCAGCCGGCTGAACCCGAACGCCTCGGTGACCGCCTCGGCCGCCGCCCGCGCACCCGCGGGGTTGTGCGCCGCGTCCAGCACGACCGTCGGGCTGCGCCGCACGACCTCCATCCGGCCGGGCGAGCTGACGGCGGCGAACGCGGAGCGGATGGTGTCGATGTCGAGGGTGCGGGCGTGATCCGAGCCGACGCCGAAGAACGCCTCGACCGCGGCGAGCGCCACCGCGGCGTTGTGCGCCTGATGGGCGCCGTACAGCGGAAGGAAGATCTCGGAATACTCGCCGCCCAGTCCGCGCAGCGTCAGCATCTGCCCGCCGACCGCGACCTCGCGGTTCAGCACCCCGAACTCCATGCCTTCACGGGCGACCGTGGCGTCCACCTCGACCGCGCGCTTGAGCATCACCGACGCCGCGTCCACCGGCTGCTGGGCCAGCACGACCGTGGCGTCCTTCTTGATGATCCCGGACTTCTCAACAGCGATCTGCTCGGGCGTCTCCCCCAGCCGGTCGGTGTGGTCCAGGGCGATGGGGGTGACCACGGCGACATCGCCGTCGATGACGTTCGTCGCGTCCCAGGTGCCGCCCATGCCGACCTCGACGACCGCGACGTCCACGGGGCTGTCCGCGAAGGCGGCGTACGCCATCGCCGTCAGCACCTCGAAGAACGACAGGCGGTACTCCTGCTGGGCGTCGATCATCTCCACATACGGGGCGATGTCCCGGTACGTCTCGATGAACTGCTCGGCGGAGATCGGGGCGGCGTCCAGACTGATCCGCTCGGTGATCGACTGGACATGCGGGCTCGTGTAGCGGCCGGTGCGCAGATCGAAGGCGGACAGCAGGGACTCGATCATGCGGGCGGTGCTGGTCTTGCCGTTGGTGCCCGTGATGTGGATGGAGGGATAGGCGCGCTGGGGCTCGCCCAGGATGTCCAGCAGCGCCGCGATGCGCTGGACGGACGGGTCGAGCTTGGTCTCACCCCAGCGGCCTGCCAGCTCGTCCTCGACGGCGCGCAGCGCACGGTCGACCTCGGGATCGGCCGGGCGGGCGGGGATGCCGTCCCCTTGCGGCGGCCCGGCCTGGGCGCGCAAGGTCCGGCTGCCGGCCTCGATCACCGCAAGATCCGGGGGTGGGGTCTCCCCTGCTTGAGCGGAGTCGAGAGCTTGGGGATGGTCGGTCTCCGCCTCGACCAGTTCGTCGAAGGCTTCGTTCGGGTCGGGGTCGTCGTTCTGGGGGCGCTCGCTCACGCCGACCAGTCTACGAGGCACGTGTGACAGCGGTGCGCTGCGCTGCCTCCGGCCGGTACCGCGCCGCATCCCGGGGCGACGGACGGCGTGATCCGCCCCCGGAACGCGCCCGTACGCCGGAGCCGCCCCTCGCCTACGACAGTGCCGCCTTCATCATGGCCCGTGCGATCGGGGCCGCCAGCCCGTTGCCGGAGATCTCGTTGCGGGCGGCATACCCGTCCTCGACCATCACGGCCACCGCCACCTGGCGTCCCTTGCCGTCCTTGGCGTACGAGACGAACCAGGCGTAGGGCGTACCGCTGTTGTCGACACCGTGCTGGGCGGTGCCCGTCTTGCCGCCGACGGTCAGTCCGCCGATCTTCGCGCCGGACCCGGTGCCCTTGTCCACGACCGTCTGCATCGCCGATTGCAGCTGCTGAGCCGTCCCTGCCGACATGCTCTTGCCGTCGCCGTACGTCGTGGGGCCGAAGTCCTGGACGGTGTTGCCGCCGCCGTCGGTCAGCTTGTCGACCAGCTGCGGGGTCCTGAGCTCGCCGCCGTTCGCGATGGCCGAGGAGATCATCGCCATCTGTAGCGGGGTCGCCTGGTCGTCGAACTGGCCGATCCCGGACAGCGCGGTCTGTGCCTCGTCCATGTCGGAGGGGTAGCGGCTCGTGCCGGCCCGCACCGGGGTGTCCACCTTCTCGTCGTTGAAGCCGAACTTCTCGGCCTGCGCCTTCACCTTGTCCTTGCCCAGGTCGACGGCCATCTGCGCGAAGACGGTGTTGCAGGAGTACTGGAGCGCGGTGCGGATGTCCGCGTTCTTGCAGGGCGCGGAGGCGTTCTCGTTGGTGAGCTTGGTGCGGGTGTGCGGGAGGGTGTACGGGTCGGGGCTGTGGGTGGCCTCGTCCACCGAGGAGTACAGCCCGTTCTCCAGCGCGGCCGCGGCGACCACCAGCTTGAACGTGGAGCCGGGCGGCAGGGGCTGCCGCAGGGCCCGGTTGACCTCGGGGTGGTCCGAGTCGTCGGACATCTTCTTCCAGGCCTTCTGGTCGGCGCCGCCGGAGCCCGCGAACTTCCCCGGGTCGTACGACGGGGTGCTGACCATGCCCAGGACCCGACCCGTGGCCGGGTCCATGGCGATGGCGGCGCCCTTCTTGCCGCCCAGCGCCCCGCGGCCGGCCTTCTGCACCGCGGGGTCGATGGCGGTGGCCACATCGCCGCCCTTGGCCCGGGTGCGGGTCAGCGCGTCGGCGGGGCTCTGGAGCCGGCTGTCGGAGCCGTCGAGGAGGTCGCCGTAGAGGTTCTCCAGCTGGTTGCTGCCGAAGATCTGCGAGGTGAAGCCGGTGACCGGGGCGTACAGCGAGCCGTCCTTGTACGTCCGCTTGTACTTGAGCGTGGAGGAGGTGGCGGCGGAGCCGGTCACCGGTTCCCCGCCGACGAGGATGTTGCCCATCGGCGCCGCGTACTTGCCGATCGCCACCCGCGGATTGTGCGGGTCCTCCTTGTACTCACCGGCCTTTGCGCCCTGAAGCCAGGTGACCCAGCCCATCAGCGCGACGATGAGGGCCAGGCAGAAGATCGCGGCCCGGCGCAGGGGCTTGTTCATGGGGGCGCGGCTCCTCGGTGGTGGACGTGCGGTTCCGCTGGAACTCCGGCATCCGGGCATTCCGTCCCACCGTGCCTCGGCCACATGAGAGGGCCATGAGAACGCCCTGATCGCCCGGCCGGGACAACTTGTCGCCGCCTTTCGCCCTCTTCGACGGCGGGCTGCGCAGGTCCCCGGTGATCAGCACGAGGCAGCGCGGGAAGGCAGGAGCTGAAGACGGGTGCCGGCGATCAGTCAGCGGATGCATTTGATACTGCTCACCGCCTGGACGGTGCTGTGGTTCGTCGTCGTCGAGCCGCACGGCGGCTTCTCCTGGCACTATCTGCGCACCGGCGGCGCACTGATCTACCAGGGCGACGCCGGCGACGGCTCCGGCGGGCTCAACCTCTACGCGCACCACCCCGAGCTCCAGATGGGCCCGCTCAGCTTTCTGACGGCCGGGCTGTTCAACCCCTTTTCCGAGGCCACCGGGCAGTTCCTGGCCGCGGCCCTGATGTCGCTGCTGGGCCTGGTCATCGTGGTGCTGGCGGGCCGCAGTGCCGCCCGCCACTTCCTGGGCACCGGCACCAACCACCAGCGGCTGCGGCAGCGCGTCCTGGTCGCCGGACTGGCCTTCATCCCCATGTGGATCGAGGTGGCGGTCCGTTTCGGGCATCTCGACGACGTCCTCGCGCTGTTCTTCACCGCCCTCGCGGTACGCGCCCTCACCCGCGGCAACGCCGCGCTCACCGGCGTCTGGCTGGCCCTGGCGATGGACTCCAAGCCCACCGCACTGGCCTTCCTCCCCCTGCTGCTCGCCCTGCCGCGGGAGAAGTGGCTGCGCGCCGGACTGTGGTGCGCGGGCCTGGTCGTGCTCGCCTGGCTGCCGTTCTTCCTCGGCGACTCGCAGTCCTTCGCCGCGGCGAGGTTCGCCATCCCCAACCATCCGGCGTCCGCGCTGCGCTGGCTGGGCGTCGGCGACCCCGAGACCCCCGGCTGGGACCGCCCCGCGCAGGCCGCCCTCGGCCTGGCCCTGGGCTCGGTCGCCGTCTGGCGGGGCCGCTGGGCGGCGGTGGTCCTGCTGGGCGCCAACGCCCGTATCGTCCTCGACCCCGGCGTCTACACGTACTACACCGCGTCGGTGCTGCTCGGCACCCTGCTGTGGGACGTCATCGGCCAGCGCCGGCTGGTCCCCTGGTGGAGCTGGCTGGCCCTGCTCATCCTCTACGGCGGTGTCTTCGCCGTCCCCGACGATGCCGCCCGGGGCCTGATCCGCCTGGCGTTCGTGGCCGTCTCGACGGCATATGCCCTGTTCTGGCCGGTACGCGAACGGGGGCAGCGGGGGCAGGGACGGCGCAGGCCCCCCGCCCGTACGGACGAGGGGCCTGCACACGAGGGGCCCATGGGCGGCCCGGATACCGGACCGTGGCCCGGTCCCGCGCCTACGCCTGGGGCAGGGCCGCCAGCTGGGCGGTGATCCGGACGATGTCCGCCTCCGCGGCCTCCAGCCGGCCGCGGATCTTGTCCACGACCTTCTCCGGCGCCTTGGCGAGGAACGCCTCGTTGCCGAGCTTGGCGGTGGCCTGCGCCTTCTCCTTCTCGGCGGCGCCGAGGTCCTTGGTCAGCCGCTTGCGCTCGGCCTCGACGTCGATGGTGCCGGACAGGTCCAGCGCGACCCTCGCACCCGCGACCGGCAGCGAGGCGGTGGCGCTGAAGCCCTCACCGGCCGGCTGGAGCCGCAGCAGCGAGCGCATCGCGGCCTCGTGCGCGGCCAGCGCCGTACCGGACAGCTCCAGCTGCGCCGGGACCTTCTGGCCCGGCTGGAGCCCCTGGTCGGAGCGGAAGCGGCGGACCTCGGTGACGACCTGCTGGACCGTCTCGATCTCCCGCTCCGCCGCCTCGTCCCGGAAGCCGCCCGGGGCGTCAGCCCCAGCAACGAGCACAGCCTTCGGCCAGTCGGCGATGACGACCGACTCACCGCCGGTCAGCGTCGTCCACAGGGTCTCGGTGACGAACGGGACGATCGGGTGCAGCAGCCGCAGCGTGACGTCGAGAACCTCGCCCAGGACCCGGCGCGAGGCGTCGGCGGCCGGACCGCCCGCCATGAACGTGGTCTTGGACAGCTCGACGTACCAGTCGAAGACCTCGTCCCAGGCGAAGTGGAAGAGGGTGTCCGACAGCTTCGCGAACTGGTAGTCGTCGTAGTACGCATCGACCTCGGCGACGACCGAGTTCAGCCGGGACAGGATCCACCGGTCGGTCGCCGACAGCTGCTCGGCGGGCGGGAGTTCGCCCTCCACCGTCGCACCGTTCATCAGCGCGAAGCGGGTGGCGTTCCAGATCTTGTTGGCGAAGTTACGGGATCCCTGGACCCAGTCCTCGCCGATCGGGACGTCGACGCCGGGGTTGGCACCACGGGCGAGCGTGAACCGGACGGCGTCCGAGCCGTAGGAGTCCATCCAGTCCAGCGGATTGACCGCGTTCCCGAAGGACTTGGACATCTTCTTGCCGAACTGGTCGCGGACCATGCCGTGCAGCGCGATGGTGTGGAACGGCGGGGTGCCGTCCATCGCGTACAGCCCGAACATCATCATCCGGGCGACCCAGAAGAAGAGGATGTCGTAGCCGGTGACCAGGACGGAGTTCGGGTAAAACTTCTCGACGCTCGGGGTCTGCTCGGGCCAGCCGAGCGTGGAGAACGGCCACAGCCCGGAGGAGAACCAGGTGTCCAGGACATCGGTGTCCTGCGTCCAGCCCTCGCCCGTGGGCGCCTCGTCATCCGGTCCGACGCAGACGACCTCGCCGTTCGGCCCGTACCAGACGGGGATGCGGTGGCCCCACCACAGCTGCCGCGAGATGCACCAGTCGTGGAGGTTGTCGACCCAGCCGAAGTAGCGGGACTCCATCTCCTTGGGGTGGATCTTGACCTTGCCCTCGCGGACCGCGTCACCCGCGGCCTTCGCCAGCGGGCCGACCTTGACCCACCACTGCATCGACAGCCGCGGCTCGATGGTGGTCTTGCAGCGCGAGCAGTGCCCGACGGAGTGCGTGTACGGGCGCTTCTCGGAGACGATCCGGCCCTCGGCGCGCAGCGCACCGACGATCGCGGAACGGGCCTCGAAGCGGTCCAGGCCCTGGAAGGGGCCGTGTGCCGTGATCACGCCGCGCTCGTCGAGGACGGCGAGGTTCGGCAGGTCGTGCCGGCGCCCGATCTCGAAGTCGTTGGGGTCGTGCGCCGGGGTGACCTTGACCGCGCCCGTGCCGAACTCCGGGTCGACGTGCTCGTCGGCGACGACCGGGATACGGCGGCCGGTGAGCGGCAACTCGATCTCGGTGCCCACGAGATGGGCGTAGCGCTCGTCCTCCGGGTGGACCGCGACCGCGGTGTCCCCGAGCATCGTCTCGGCCCGCGTCGTCGCCACGACGATGGAGGCGTCGCCCTCGCCGTACCGGATGGAGACGAGCTCGCCCTCGTCGTCCTGGTACTCCACCTCGATGTCCGAGATGGCGGTCAGACAGCGCGGGCACCAGTTGATGATCCGCTCGGCGCGGTAGATCAACTCGTCGTCGTGGAGCCGCTTGAAGATCGTCTGGACGGACTTGGACAGGCCCTCGTCCATCGTGAAGCGCTCACGCGACCAGGCGACACCGTCGCCCAGACGCCGCATCTGGCCCGAGATCTGGCCGCCGGACTCGCTCTTCCACTGCCAGACGCGCTCGACGAACGCCTCACGGCCCAGGTCGTGCCGGGAGGCGCCCTCCTTGGCGAGCTCCCGCTCGACGACGTTCTGGGTCGCGATACCGGCGTGGTCCATGCCCGGCTGCCAGAGCGTCTCGTAGCCCTGCATGCGCTTGCGGCGGGTGAGCGCGTCGATCAGCGTGTGCTCGAAGGCGTGCCCCAGGTGCAGGGAGCCGGTGACGTTCGGCGGCGGAATGACGATGGTGTACGGCGGCTTGTCGCTCTTCTCGTCCGCCTCGAAGTAACCCCGCTCTACCCAGCGCTCGTACAGCGGCCCCTCTACATCGGCCGGCGTGTACTGAGTCGGCAGTTCGGGGGCGCTGTGGTTGCTCTGCTGAGTGTTCTCGGTCACGACGGACAGTGTACGGGCGCGGATGTCGCAGCTTCGAATCGGTTTCGCCCCCGGGGCCACGGCTGTCAGCGGCGTCGTACAGGATGTCGGCAGCGCATAAACATCACGCAGAACTTCAACTGGCTCCAGTTGTCACGAGGGGAACCGTTCCATGAGCTTCAACCAGCCGCCTCCCGGCCCGTACGGCCAGCAGCCCCAGCAGCCCGGCCCGTACGGCCAGCCGCAGCAGCCGCCGGCCCCGCAGCCGGGCTACGGCTACCCGCAGCAGGGCGGCCAGGTTCCCCCTCAGCAGGGCTACGGCTATCCCCAGCAGGGCGGCCAGGCACCCCCTCAGCAGGGCTACGGCTACCCCCAGCAGGGCGGCCAGCCCGGCTACGGCCAGCAGGCTCCGTACGGCGGCCAGCAGACCCCGTACGGCATGATCCCCCAGGGCCCCCCGGAGACCGGCGGCGGCAACGGCAAGAAGGTCGGCCTGATCGTCGGCGCGGTCGCGGTCGTCGCGGCGATCGGCGTGGGCGCGTACTTCGCCTTCGGGTCGGGGGGCGATGTGAAGCCCTACACGATCTCGTTGCCGAACACGCTGCTGAGCGGTCAGTTCACGAAGGCTCAGCGAGCCGGCAGCTCGGGTACCGAGGACTTCGCCAACGACAAGGAAGCCAAGGCGCTGGGCATCACGAACGCCAAGGGCGTCAACTCCGGCTACAAGGGGGACGGCGGGCTCCAGCTGACGGTCGGCGGCGTGTACGGCAACGTCGCCGACCCGGGCGGAACCGTGGGCCAGATGTTCGCCAAGGTGGACGAGGGCCAGAAGAAGACCTTTGAGGACAAGGGCGCCAAGATCGAGGACGTCACTCCGACGACCGAGTACTCCCCGAACGGCTTCGACGGCTCCGTGATGAAGTGCAGGACCCAGAAAATCACCATCACGCGGAGCGGCGTGAGCGTGCCCGTCACGGTCTCCACCTGCATCTGGGGCGACAGCAGCGCCATCGGCGTCGTCCAGGCACTGGCCGCACCGTCCCCCACAGGCGGCGCCACCGCGACGACGCCCGGCGCCGAGCAGCTCTCCGAGAAGACCGCCAAGATCCGTGACGAGGTCCGCAAGGAGAAGTAGCCCCGCGGCCCCCGGTCCTGAGGCATCGGCGGCCCCGCCGGTCACCACCGGTGGGCTTCGGATGGCGATACGGAGCCGCCCGGCAGCGATCGCTGCCGGGCGGCTCTTGTGATGCGTACGTACTGCGTGCGCCTACGCGCTCTTCTCCTGCGGCTCGCCCGAGTCGCCGCGGTTGCGCGGCACCAGGGTCGGGTTCACATTCGAGTGCACGACGTCCTCGGTGATGACGACGCGGGCCACGTCCTTGCGGGACGGGATCTCGTACATCACCGCCTGGAGGACCTCCTCCATGATGGCGCGCAGACCGCGGGCGCCGGTGCCGCGCAGGATTGCCTGGTCGGCGATGGCCTCCAGGGCCGGACGGTCGAAGTCCAGCTCGACGCCGTCGAGTTCGAAGAGGCGCTTGTACTGCTTGACGAGCGCGTTGCGCGGCTCGACCAGGATCTGGAGCAGGGCCTCGCGGTCGAGGTTGTGGACCGAGGTGAGCACGGGGAGGCGGCCGATGAACTCCGGGATCATCCCGAACTTCACCATGTCCTCCGGCATGACGTCCTGGAGCTGGTCCTTGGACTCGATCTCCCGCTTGGAGCGGATCGTGGCGCCGAAGCCGATGCCCTTGGTACCGGACCGAGCCTCGATGATCTTCTCCAGACCGGCGAAGGCACCGCCGACGATGAAGAGGACGTTGGTGGTGTCGATCTGGATGAATTCCTGGTGGGGGTGCTTGCGGCCGCCCTGGGGCGGGACCGAGGCGGTGGTGCCTTCCAGGATCTTCAGCAGCGCCTGCTGGACGCCCTCGCCGGAGACATCGCGGGTAATCGACGGGTTTTCGCTCTTCCGGGCGACCTTGTCGATCTCGTCGATGTAGATGATGCCGGTCTCGGCCTTCTTGATGTCGAAGTCCGCGGCCTGGATCAGCTTGAGGAGGATGTTCTCGACGTCCTCACCGACATAGCCGGCCTCCGTCAGCGCCGTGGCGTCGGCGAACGCGAAGGGGACGTTCAACATCCGGGCGAGGGTCTGCGCGAGCAGCGTCTTGCCGGAGCCGGTCGGGCCGAGCAGCAGGATGTTGGACTTGGCGAGCTCAATGCCCTCTTCGCCGCGGGCGGTGCCGTTCTCGCCCGCCTGCACCCGCTTGTAGTGGTTGTAGACGGCCACCGAGAGGGCCTTCTTGGCGGGGTCCTGGCCGACGACATAGCCGTTCAGGAACTCGTAGATCTCCCGCGGTTTGGGGAGCTCCTCCCACCGCACCTCGGAGGTCTCTGCGAGCTCCTCCTCGATGATTTCGTTGCAGAGGTCGATGCACTCGTCGCAGATGTACACACCAGGTCCCGCGATGAGCTTCTTCACCTGCTTCTGACTCTTTCCGCAGAATGAGCACTTGAGCAGGTCGCCGCCGTCACCGATGCGTGCCACGAGGTGCTTCCCCTTCGCCTGGGATCCGCATTGCTCCGCGGACCCGGGTGCTTGCCTATCGACGGTACCTTGCCGGGCCCCCCGTACGGGCCCCCCTTGGACCGACTCGGTTCACTCGATCCGATTCCGGTCCAAGGGGGCAACGCTCCGGCTCACTTCGCGAAGATCGTCAGCCGATGGAGACGGACGACTTCCGCGTCGAGACGATCTGGTCGACCAGACCGTACGCCAGGGACTCCTCGGCGGTCAGGATCTTGTCACGCTCGATATCGTCACGGATCTTCTCGATCGGCGTGGAGGAGTGCTTGGCCAGCAGGTCCTCCAGCTGCGAGCGCATCCGCAGGATCTCGTTGGCGGCGATCTCCAGGTCGGAGACCTGGCCGCGGCCGGTCTCGCTGTACGGCTGGTGGATCAGCACACGGGCGTTCGGCAGCGCCATCCGCTTGCCGGGGGTGCCGGCGGCGAGCAGCACGGCCGCGGCGGAGGCCGCCTGGCCCATGCAGACCGTCTGGATGTCCGGCTTCACGAACTGCATCGTGTCGTAGATGGCCGTGAGCGCCGTGAAGGAGCCGCCCGGGCTGTTGATGTAGATCGAGATGTCCCGGTCCGGGTCCATCGACTCCAGGCACAGCAGCTGCGCCATGACGTCGTTGGCCGACGCATCGTCGATCTGCACGCCGAGGAAGATCACGCGCTCCTCGAACAGCTTCGCGTACGGGTCGTACTCCCGCACACCCTGCGAGGTGCGCTCGACGAAGCGCGGGATGATGTAGCGGGACTCGGCGCGCGGGCCGGAAAACTCGGACTCCGCGCCCTGGGAGAGGCCGCTGCCGGGGAAGTAGTTCATCGTGGTGTTCACCGTCCTGGTGGCGATCAAGTGGGCTGGGGGCTCAAGGGCGAGTGGTACGGGGCTCAGGCCCCGGTGCCGCCCCCGCCCGGAACGCCTGCGGCGGAGGTCATCACATCGTCGATCAGGCCGTACGTCTTGGCCTCGTCGGCGGAGAACCAGCGGTCGCGGTCCGAGTCCTGGGTGATCCGCTCGACGGTCTGACCGGTGTGGAAGGCCGTCAGCTCCGCCATCCGCTTCTTGGTGTGCAGCAGCCGCTCGGCGTGGATCTTGATGTCCGACGCGGAGCCGGCCAGGCCCGCGGAGGGCTGGTGGATGAGGATCTCGGCGTTCGGCAGCGCGAAGCGCTTGCCCGGGGTGCCGGCGCTCAGCAGGAACTGGCCCATGGAGGCGGCGAGGCCCATCGCGATCGTCACCACGTCGTTCTTGATGTACTGCATGGTGTCGTAGATCGCCAACCCGGCCGAGATCGAGCCGCCCGGGGAGTTGATGTAGAGGAAGATGTCCTTGTCCGGGTCCGCGGCGAGAAGAAGCAGCTGCGCGGTGATCTTGTTGGCGATGTCGTCGTCGACCGGCTGGCCGAGGAAGATGATCCGCTCGCCGAGCAGCCGGTTGTAGACCTGGTCGCCGAGGCCACCGAAGGTCGGCTCAGCGGCGGCGGAAGGCATCGGGATCGTCACGTGTCCACCTGCTCGTTGTCGGACGGCTCCAGGCCGTCTCAGCGTCGTCTGCTGGGGCGTGGGGAGGCGGCGCCGTGTGTGGCCCCGGCGCGGTTTCAGGGACTCCCCTGCCCTCGTATCTACGGACCCTAACGCGCAGGTCGGACAACGCCATCCCGCATCGATAACTGTTCGCTGTGAGCGCAGGCTCACGGGGTGGTACGACCACGGGCCCGAACACGCGGACGTGCGTGTTCGGGCCCGTGATCACAGGACTGCGCGCAGGCGCAGGGAAGCGTCCGGGGCTCAGGCCTCGGGCTTCTCCTCCGCGCCCTCCGCCTCGGCCTCGGTGGCCTCGGTGGCATCGACGGTCTCGGCCGTCTCGTCCTCGTCATCGAGCTCGATGACCTCGCCGTTGCTGTCCTTGACCGTGGCGGCCTCGACGACGACCGCGAGGGCCTTGCCGCGGGCGACCTCACCGACGAGCATCGGCACCTGGCCGCCCTCGACGACGGCCTGGGCGAACTGGTCGGGGGACATGCCGGAGGACTGCGCGCGGCGCATGAGGTGCTCGGTGAGCTCCTCCTGGCTGACGTTCAGCTTCTCCTTGTTGACCAGCTCGTCCAGGATGAACTGGGTCTTGATGCCCTTCTCGGCCTGCTCCTTGGTCTCGGCGTCGAACTCCTCCTCGCTCTTGCCCTGGATCTCCAGGTACTTCGCGAGGTCGAGGCCCATCTGACCGAGCTGGTGGTTCACCAGGTTGTGCTTGCGGGTCTCGATCTCGTCCGCGAGCAGCTTCTCCGGCATCGGCACCTCGACGAGCTTGAGCAGCTCGTCCAGGACCTTCTCCTGAGCCTGGGTGGCCTGGTCGTACTTCTTCATCTGCTCGAGGCGCTTGCGGCTGTCCGCCTGGAGGTCCTCGAAGGTGTCGAACTCACTGGCGAGCTGCGCGAAGTCGTCGTCCAGCTCGGGCAGTTCACGGGACTTGACCTCGGTGACCTCGACCTTGACCTCGGCCTCCTTGCCCTCGGCGGAACCGCCCTTGAGCTCGGAGGTGAAGGTGGTGCTGCCGCCGGCCTCCACGCCGGTGACGGCCTCGTCGATGCCGTCGAGGAGCTCGCCGGAGCCGACGGTGTAGGTGACGCCCTCGGCGACACCGTCCTCCAGGACCTCGCCGTCCACCTTGGCCTCGAGGTTCAGCGTCAGGACGTCGCCGTCCTGGGCCGCGCGCTCGACCGGGCTGGTCGTCGCGAAGCGCTCACGCAGCTGCTCGACGGACTTGGTGACGTCCTCGTCCGACACCTCCACGGCGTCGACCTCGACCTCGATGCCGGAGTAGTCCGGGATCTCGAGGGCGGGGCGGATGTCGACCTCGGCGGTGAAGGCCAGCAGCTCGCCGTCCTTCAGCTCGGTGATGTCGACGTCGGGCTGGCCGAGGACGTTCAGCTCACCCTCGTTGACCGCTTCGGTGTAGAACTTCGGGAGCGCGTCATTGACGGCCTCCTCCAGCACGGCGCCACGACCGAACCGCTGGTCGATGACCCGGGCCGGGATCTTGCCCTGACGGAAGCCCTTCACCGTGACCTGCTGGTTGATCTTTTTGTACGCCGCGTCGAGGCTGGGCTTGAGCTCCTCGAAGGGCACCTCGACAGTGAGCCGAACCCGAGTCGGGTTCAGGGTCTCCACGGCGCTCTTCACGGTTCGGTCTCCTTGGGGCTGACTTCTGGGGTTCTGCTTGAGATCTGCCCGTACCCGGCTGATCCGGGTCCGGCCGATCACGCCCGGTACACAGACACACGGGCACGCAGCTTGCATAGTAACCGCAAGGAGGATGACGCCCACAACGCGATCATGAATAGCCGCCGATCTTGCGGCACTGCCATGGTGGGCCGAGGTTCCGCCCCAGCGCGTCATGCCGGGCTGACCTGCTACTGGTCGGGGTGGCCGGATTCGAACCGACGACCTTCCGCTCCCAAAGCGGACGCGCTACCAAGCTGCGCCACACCCCGTCGGTGCGACACGTAGGGTACATGGCCGCGGGGGGCGCGGCTGCCAGTTATCGGGATGCCCGGCGGGCGCGGCCCGCGGGGAATGCGGCGGCGCACGCCGTCCGCGGGAAGGGATGTGCGGCACACCGCCATGACCCGCTAGGATGCACTGCGTGCCGAGGTCCTGCGACCTGTGGCGCTCGCGGGCGTAGCTCAATGGTAGAGCCCCAGTCTTCCAAACTGGCTACGCGGGTTCGATTCCCGTCGCCCGCTCGTAAGAGGAAACCCCAGACCGGACGGCCTGGGGTTTTCTGCTGTCCGGAACGGACTGACGCGCGCCCGCACACCCCTTCGCACCGCGGTCGCGGGTCAATAAGGTGGTCTGCATGGAGATCTGGCTCAATCCCGCGTGCTCCAAGTGCCGTTCGGCCGTGGAGATCCTCGACGAGGCGGGCGCCCACTACACCGTGCGCAGGTATCTCGAAGACCCGCCGGACGCCGATGACCTGCGCGGTGTGCTGACGCGGCTGGGCCTGGAGCCCTGGGACATCACCCGGACCCAGGAGACCGAGGCGAAGGAGCTGGGCCTTGGGGAGTGGGAGCGCACCGACGCCGCGCGCGAGCGGTGGATCGCGGCGCTGGCGGCACACCCCCGGCTGATCCAGCGCCCGATCATCACCGCGGACGACGGCTCGGCGCTGGTCGGACGGAGCGAGGATGCCGTGCGCGAGGCCGTGGCGCGGACCGGGGGCGAAGAGGCCTCGAACGGCTGAACCCCGTGCGGCGCACGGCACGGGGAGGCCGGCGGACACCTTGAGGCGGGCCGCCTAGAAGGTGATGTGGTTGATGGTGTCCGCAATCGAGTTGAGGAACCGGTTGATGGACGGCGCCATGCCCGTGGAGGCGAGGAAGAAGCCGAACAGTATGGCGACGAACGCCGGGCCCGCCTTGATCGACTTCCCTCTGATCAGCACGATCAGAATGATCCCCAACAGCAGCACAACTGACAGCGATAGAGCCACACTGATCACACCCTCGGTCGGAACGCCTCACCGGCCCGGGGGCATGCCGCGCACACCCCCTGCACCCATCGTGCCACCAACTCCATGCCCATTGCAGGCCGGTGACGAATCATCGGCCAACGCTTTGCCCGATTCCAGCCGCTGGTGGTCCGTGGGGCCGCGGCGGGGTGACGCACGGGTGGCGCGGCGGTGGTCGCACGGTGATCGCGAGAGGCCGGACCGGGTGACGCATTTCCCTCGCCTGATGCCGCGTCGGTAATTCGACCCGGCCATTCGTCCGCCGCATTCCGATCATTCCTGCGGGTCCGGAGAATTTCCTGTCCGTGGCATCCGTCACTGCCTTACGGCGCGCCACGAAGGCTTATTAGCATTCGGACATAAGACTAAGGAATCGGACATTCCCCCAGAGTCGTTTGCGGGGGATACGGGGTGATTTGAGGGGATGACAGGGGACGAATCGGACGGCTGGAGGGGGGCTCTCCCCCGCGCTTGCGGATTTTATCCGCGGGCCGTCCACGGCGGAACCCGAGGAAAACGCGAGGGAACCCCGAGGAAAAGGGGAATGGCTCCGATGCGGTTTTACGCATTCGCCGACCGCCGCTATCGTGCCTCCAATGTTTCCCGCTGCCGCGACACCCCGACGCGAACTTCCCCCTGCCCGGGCGGCGGAGGGCACGGACCGGGCGGAGCCCGCGGAGCAGCCGTCGGGCACGGCACAGGACACAGCCGCGCCCGCACCGAAGAGCGAGGGCCGCAACGCCTTCTTCGACAACGCGAAGTACCTGGCCATCGTGCTGGTGGCGATGGGGCACGCCTGGGAACCGCTGACCGACGGCAGCCGGGCCGCCGAGGCGCTCTACATGACCGTCTACACCTTCCACATGCCGGCCTTCATCATCATTTCCGGCTACTTCTCGCGCAGCTTCGACATGCGCAAGGACCGGTTGCAGCGGCTGGTCACCGGGGTCGCGGTCCCCTACGTCCTCTTCGAGACGGCCTATGCGTTCTTCAAGCGCTGGGCGGACGACGATCCCGGGCACCCCGTCAGCCTGCTCGACCCGTGGTTCCTGACGTGGTTCCTGGTGGCCCTGTTCATCTGGCGGCTGACCACCCCGCTGTGGAAGGTCGTGCGCTGGCCGATTCCGCTCGCGGTGGCCATCGCCGTCATGGCCTCGGTGTCCCCGGACATCGGCGATGACCTGGACCTCCAGAGGGTGCTCCAGTTCCTCCCGTTCTTCGTCCTGGGGCTGGCGCTGCGGCCGGAGCACTTCAAGATGGTGCAGCGGCGGGCGGTGCGGATCGCTTCGCTGCCGGTCTTCGCCTGTGCGCTGCTGATGGCCTACTGGGCCGCGCCCCGGATGTCCTCGGCGTGGTTCTACCACCGGGACAGCGCCCAGGAGCTGGGCACCACCTGGTGGATCGGCGCGATCATGACACTGGCGCTCTTCGGCTGCTCGATCGTGATGGTGGCCTGCTTCTTCTCCTGGGTGCCGACGCGGCGGACGTGGTTCACGGTGCTGGGCGCCGGAACGCTGTACGGCTATCTGCTGCACGGCTTCCTGGCCAAGGGCTCGCGGTTCTGGGGCTGGTTCGACGACTACGCCTGGCTGCACTCGCCGCTCGGTGAGATCGCGGTCACGCTGATCGCGGGCGGCCTCGTGACGGCCCTGTGCACTCCGCCGGTCCGCAGGATGTTCCGCTTCGCGATGGAGCCGACGATGGCCTGGGCGTTCCGGAAGGACCCGGCCGACGCGGCACGGGCCCGCGTCAGCGCCTGAGCGCGCTTCCTCCCCTGGCCGACGGAGCAGGACCCGGCGGCGGGGAGAGCGGACGGGCCGCTTCCGTCCCAGGCGCTTCCGTCCCAGGCGCTTCCGTCCCGGGCGGTGCCGCTCCCGTCACGCGTCCCGGCAGATCAGCAGCAGCGCGCGGTCGTCGTTGACGTCCTTGGCGACGGCCTCGATCAGATGCCAGGCGGCCCCGGCGAAGCCACTGGCGACATAGCGGTCGGCCTCGCCGGTCAGCCGGTCGATGCCCTCGGCGATATCGCGGTCGGCGGCCTCGACCAGGCCGTCGGTGAACAGCATCAGCACGTCGCCCGGCCGCAGCCGCCCCTTGACCGGGTCGAACTGGGCGCCGTCGTAGACGCCGAGCAGCGGCCCCTCCCCCGGCTTCTCCTCCCAGCGGCCGCTGCCGGCGCTGAGCTGGAGGGCCGGCAGATGTCCCGCGGAGAGCAGCTCGTAGTCGCCCGATTCGAGGTCGAGGACGAGATGGATGGAGGTCGCGAACCCCTCTTCCCAGTCCTGGCGCAGCAGATAGCCGTTGGCGGCGGGCAGGAAGCCGTGCGGCGGCAGCGAGCCGAGCAGGCCGCCGAAGGCGCCGGACAGCAGCAGGGCGCGGGAGGCCGCGTCCATGCCCTTGCCGGAGACATCGGTCAGCACCACTTCGAGGATGTGGCCGCCGTGGGTGCGGGAGGCCACCACGAAGTCGCCGGAGAAGGACTGCCCGCCGGCCGGGCGCAGCGCCATCTCGTGGTGCCAGCCCTCGGGCAGCGTGGGCAGTTTGCTCTGGACGCGGATGCGTTCGCGCAGGTCGAAGAGCATCGTGCCGCCACGCCGCCAGGGCACCCCGACCCGGCTGCGGAACTGCGCGATCAGCAGCCCGAAGAACCCGACCGCGGCGACGACCAGGACCGTGCCCGGGGTGATCCGCTCCGGACCTTCGTCGTACGGGCCGAACAGCGCGGCTTCGACGACCAGTGCGGCCGCGGAGGCGCCGTACAGGACCAGGAGGTTGGCCGGCCGCAGCAGCAGTCCGCCGGCGATGACCGGCAGGACCAGGGCCGTCGGGGCGATCCATTCCGGCCACCGGAGCGTGCCCGCGGCGATGGCGGGTATGGCGATGAGGAGGACGGCGAGCGCGAACCGGTCGGAGCCGTCGCCGCGGAAGTAGTCGACCCCGGCCTTGCGCACGCCGACGCGGGCCCGGTGCAGACCTTTGTGCATCCGGGCCCTCAGGGTGTCCGTGCCCTGGCCGCGTGTCATTTCCCTGGGACCTTATCCACCCGTTCGGCGGGGCGTCGATTCGCCGCACGTCGCCCTGGCCCATCGCCGGGAAACACTGTTCGAAATGCGGTCGCGCGTGCGGAGAGTCCACCCGGCCGGTGGACGATGCGCTGCTGCATCTCGTCCCGGACATGCGGCGGTGCGGTATCCGGCTGGACGAGTCGCTGTTCGTGCGGCCGGTGGAGGTGGGCGCGGCGCTGGCGGCCCGGACGTACCGGACGCCGGTGGACGTGGTGCTGGAAGTCACGGACCCCTTCTGCCCGTGGAACGAGGGGCGTTGGCGGCTGTCCGGTGACGCGGCGGGCGCTTCCTGTGCGCGGACCGCGGACCCGGCCGAGCTGGCCCTGTCCGTACGGGAGCTGGGGTCGGCGTATCTGGGCGGCTTCTCGCTGTCGTCACTGGCGGCGGCGGGCCGGGTGCGGGAGCTGCGGCCCGGTGCGCTGGCGGCGGCTTCGGTGGCGTTCGGGGCGGATGTGGCGCCCTGGCTGCCGCACGGGTTCTGAGGGCCGGTCCGGGCCGGCCCGGCCGTCAGCCGCCGGTGGACGGCTGACAGCCCGGGCACCAGAAGAGGTTGCGGGCGGCGAGACCGGCGGTACGGATCTCGCTGCCGCAGATGTGGCAGCCCAGGTGGGCGCGGCGGTAGACGTACACCTCGCCGCCGTGGTCGTCGACCCGCGGCGGGCGGCCCATGGCCTCCGGCAGATGTTCCGGGCGGACGGTGTCGATCCGGTTGTCCCGGACGCCCTCGGCCATCAGGAACACCAGGTCGGCCCAGAGCGCGTCCCATTCGGTGCGGGTGAGGTCGCGGCCGGGCCGGTAGGGGTCGATGCCGTGGCGGAAGAGGACCTCGGCGCGGTAGACGTTGCCGACTCCGGCGATGATCTTCTGGTCGAGCAGCAGCGCGGCAATCGTCGTACGGCTGCGGGAGATCCGCTGCCAGGCGCGGGTGCCGTCGTCCCCGGGGCGCAGCGGGTCGGGGCCGAGCCGGTCGTGTATCGCGTGCTTCTCGGCTTCGGTGATCAGTGCGCAGGTGGTGGGGCCGCGGAGGTCCGCGTAGGCGGACGCGTTCGCGAGCCGGAGGCGCACGGTGTCGGTGGGCGGCGGGGCGGGGGCCGTGCCGAAGCCGAGCTTGCCGAACAGCCCGAGGTGGACATGGATCCAGCGATGCGGGTACCCCCTGGACCGATGGGGGTCCCCCCGGTCGAACGGAGTTGGGACCGGGGAATCGTCGGAGGTCCTCGGGGGAGGGCCGAAGCCGAGGAAGAGGTGTTTGCCGTGTGCCTCGGCGGTCGTCATGACCTGGCCGTCGAGGAGCGCCGCGCCGCCGGTGAACTTGCCCTGCGGACTGCTCACCCGGACCGGTTCGCCCTCGAAGCGGGAGCGGTGGTCCAGGGCGAGGCGGTGGATCGTATGCCCCTCGGGCACGGATGTCCTCCAGTGGGCGCGCCCGCCCTCCCCGGCGGCCGGGGAGAGCGGGCGACGGGATGAACGGGGGTCAGCCCTGCGGGTGGTGGGCGGGGACGGCGGGCAGTTCGCCGGTGGTCTCGTAGGCCGAGAGCATGTCGATGCGGCGGGTGTGCCGCTCCTCGCCCGAGTAGGGGGTGGCGAGGAAGACCTCGATGAACTTGGTCGCCTCTTCCCGGGTGTGCATCCGGCCGCCCACGGAGATGACGTTGGCGTCGTTGTGCTCGCGGCCGAGCTTGGCGGTCTCCTCGCTCCAGGCCAGTGCGGCCCGGACGCCCTTGACCTTGTTGGCGGCGATCTGCTCTCCGTTGCCGGAGCCGCCGATCACGATGCCGAGGCTTTCCGGGTCGGCGGCGGTCTTCTCCGCGGCACGCAGACAGAACGGCGGGTAGTCGTCCTGGGCGTCATAGATGTGGGGACCGCAGTCGACGGGCTCGTGGCCGTGGGCCGTGAGCCACTCGACGAGGTGGTTCTTGAGTTCAAAACCGGCATGGTCGGAGCCGAGGTACACGCGCATGCGATGAGTGTGACACGAGCGGCGCCGGGTAGGCGCCGCTGGGTCTTTCCCGGGGCACTGTGCACAGAAAGCGACCTTCCGCCTTCCGTACGCAAGCGCGGTGCACAACCTTCCAGGGTTTCACACAACAATCCGACTTTAGACCTTCCAATCCACGGTGAACGAAGATCTAATGCGGGGGATCCATCCGCGAACCACGAAGGACGGTGCACATGGGCGCGCACCCTCCCCCAAGCTCTGAAAGAGCAGGGGGCACCCCCACCACCACACCGGTCCCCACCGGCAACCCCGGCAGCGGACCCACCGGGGGACAGTCGCAGGACGGGCTCCAGGCAGGGCTCAAGAACCGCCATCTGTCGATGATCGCCATCGGCGGTGTCATCGGTGCCGGCCTGTTCGTCGGCTCCGGCGCCGGTATCGCGGCCGCCGGTCCCGGCATCCTGCTCTCCTACGCGCTGACCGGTCTGCTGGTCGTGCTGGTGATGCGGATGCTGGGCGAGATGGCCGCGGCCTCCCCCACGTCCGGCTCGTTCTCCGCGTACGCGGACCGGGCGCTGGGCCGCTGGGCCGGCTTCACGATCGGCTGGCTGTACTGGTTCTTCTGGTCGGTCGTGCTGGCCGTCGAGGCGACCGCGGCCGCCGCGATCCTCACCGGCTGGGTCCCGGCCGTCCCGCAGTGGGCCTGGGCGCTGCTGGTGATGATCGTGCTGACCGGCACGAATCTGGTCTCGGTCGGCTCGTTCGGCGAGTTCGAGTTCTGGTTCGCCGGGATCAAGGTCGTCGCGATCGTCGTCTTCATCGTGATCGGCGCGCTGGCGATATTCGGGCTGCCGCCGGGCGGCTCCCCGGTCGGCACGGAGAATCTGACCGGGCACGGCGGATTCCTGCCGCACGGTCCGGGGGCGATCCTCTCCGGCATGCTGCTGGTGGTCTTCTCCTTCATGGGCAGTGAGATCGTCACGCTGGCGGCGAGCGAGTCGCCGAACCCGGTGCAGGCCGTCCGCAAGGCCGTCAACAGCGTCATCTGGCGGATCGCGCTCTTCTACATCGGCTCGATCGCGGTGATCGTGACGCTGCTGCCGTGGAACTCCAAGGCGGTGGAGGAGAGCCCGTACGTGGCCGTGCTGGAGTCGCTGGACATTCCGTACGCGGGCACCGTGATGGATGTCGTGGTGCTGACCGCGGTGCTGTCCTGTCTGAACTCCGGGCTCTACACCGCCTCCCGGATGGCGTTCTCGCTGGGACAGCGCGGGGATGCGCCGAAGTCGTTCGCCACCGTCAACAAGGGCGGGGTGCCGGCGGTCGCGATCTGGGCGTCGGTCGCCTTCGGCTTCATTGCGACGATCTTCAGCTACACCTCGAAGGACACCGTCTTCCAGTTCCTGCTGAATTCGTCGGGCGCGGTGGCGCTGTTCGTCTGGCTGGTCATCTGCCTCTCGCAGCTGCGGATGCGCCGGGTCATCGAGCGGGAGACGCCGGAGCGGCTGACGGTGCGGATGTGGCTGTACCCCTGGCTGACCTACGCGACGATCGCGCTGATCGTCTTCGTCATCGGCTACATGTTCTACAACCCCGAGGGGCGCCAGCAGATGGTGCTGTCGGTGGTCGCGGCCGTGGTGGTGCTGGCGGTCGGGCTGATCCTGGACCGGCGGCGGCCGCGGGACACCGTGGCGGCGGACCAGGCGGGCGCCGACGTCGCCGCCCGGCCCGCGGACCGGATCTAGCAGGGCACCGGCAACGGGCCGGGCCCCGCACACCGAAACGGTGACTGCGGGGCCCGGCCCGTTGCGTGCGGCGTGCGGCGCCTGCTCAGCCGCGGCGCCCCGCCAGCTTCCAGGCCGTGGGCAGCGCGCCCATCGCCAGCGCGGCCTTGAGGGCGTCACCGATGAGGAACGGGACGAGTCCGACGGCGACGGCCTGGCCGAAGGACATGCCGGTGCTCAGCGCGAGGTAGGGGACGCCGACGGCGTAGACGAGGGCCGTGCCCGCGGCCATGGTGGCGGCGGTGCGCAGCACCCCGCGGTCGCCGCCGCGGCGGGCCAGCGCGCCCACGACGGTGGCGGCGAGCAGCATGCCCGCGATGTAGCCGAAGGTGGCACCGCCGACGCCGGAGGCGCCGCCGGCGAACCACGGCATGCCCGCGATCCCCGCCAGGGCGTACAGCGCGAGCGAGAGCAGCCCGCGGCCGGCACCGAGCGAGGCGCCGACCAGGAGCGCGGCGAAGGTCTGGCCCGTGACCGGGACCGGGGAGCCGGGGACCGGGACGGCGATCTGGGCCGCGATGCCGGTGAGCGCGGCGCCGCCGAGCACCAGCGCGGCGTCACGGACGCGGGCGCGGGAGGCGGTGGCGGCCGGCAGCAGATCGGCGAGGACTGCGCCGGGACGAGTGAGAGCGGCAGTGCTCATCAGGACTCCGCGAGGTGAGAGGGATACGGGACGGGACGCGATGACGTTAGTCCAGCGGACCGTCGGCGATCATCGTGTGGCGCTGACAAAGCCTCACCGGCCCGCTTGGAGAGTTCCGAACAACCGCCAGAATGCCCGGCCCTGACGGGGCGCGATACGTCATTGCAGGTCACGTGATGCTCATCACGGCCGGGGCCGGTGCAGAACACCGGTTTTGTGGTAGCGCGCGACGTGCGGTGACACTGGGTCCGCCCCGCGGTGACCTGTGGAGTTCCCCCAATCCGCCGGCGGCCCCGCCGCCCCGGCCCTTGCGAGAGTACGAGCCCATGCACGACGCACCGACCCAAGCCGCCGAACCCTCCCTGGCGGCGGGCTCCGAGGGAAAAGAGCCGCTGTCCGCGGGCCTCAAGCAGCGCCATCTGACGATGCTGGGCCTGGGCGGAGTGATCGGCGCGGGCCTGTTCGTGGGCTCCGGCGCGGGGATCGCGGTGGCCGGGCCGGGGATCGTGCTGTCGTATCTGATCGCGGGTGCGCTGGCCATGCTGGTCATGCGGATGCTCGGCGAGATGTCGGCGGCGATGCCGGCCTCCGGCGCGTTCTCGGTGCATGCGGAGCGGGCGCTGGGGCGCTGGGCCGGGTTCAGCGTCGGCTGGCTGTACTGGTTCCTGCTGGTCGTGGTGCTCGCCGTGGAGGCCTCGGGCGCGGCCCGAATAGCCAACGGCTGGGTGCCGGGGGTGCCGCAGTGGGGCTGGGTGCTGGTCTTCATGGTCGTCTTCACCGTCGCCAACCTGGCCGCGGTGAAGAACTTCGGCGAGTTCGAGTTCTGGTTCGCGACGCTGAAGGTCACCGCGATCGTGCTGTTCCTCGTACTGGGCCTGCTGGCGGTCTTCGGGGTGCTGCCGGACACCGAACCGGTCGGGCTCACGAACCTCACCGGGCAGGGCGGTTTTCTGCCCCACGGCTGGGGCGGGGTGATCTCCGGTGTCCTGGCGGTGGTGTTCGCCTTCGGCGGCCTGGAGGTCGTCACCATCGCCGCGGCCGAGTCGGACGATCCGGCGCGCGCGGTGGGCCGGGCGGTGCGCAGCGCGGTGTGGCGCATCCTCTTCTTCTACGTCGGCTCGATGCTGGTCATCGTGACCCTGCTGCCCTGGTCGTCGATGGAGCCGGGCAAGAGCCCCTACGTCGCGGTGCTGGACAGCATCGGAGTGCCGGGCGCCGGGCAGATCATGAACATCGTGGTGTTCGTGGCGCTGCTCTCCGCGCTGAACGCCAATCTCTACGGCTCGTCGCGGATGGTCTTCTCGCTGGCCGAGCGGGGCGAGGCGCCGCGGGCGCTGCTGAAGGTGTCGGGACGGGGGGCCCCCCGCTCGAGCGGAGCCGAGAGTGGGGGAGGGGTGCCGCGCCGCGCCGTGCTCGCCTCGGTGGCCTTCGGGTTCGTCTCCGTGCTGCTGAATCTGAAATGGCCGGATTCGGTCTTCCTCTACATGCTCAACGCGGTCGGCGCGGTGCTGCTGTTCGTCTGGGGCCTGATCGCCGTCTCCCAGCTGCGGCTGCGGCCGCGGATCGAGCGCGAGACGCCCGGGAAGCTGACCCTGCGGATGTGGGCGTTCCCCTATCTGACCTGGGCGGCGCTGCTGGCGATGGGTGGTGTGCTGGTGCTGATGCTGACCGATGAGGCGGCCCGGCCGCAGCTCCTGTGGTCGGCCGGGGCGACCGGTCTGGTGCTGCTCGTCGCGGGCGCACGCGAGCTCCGGAACCGCCGCGCGCGCCGCTGAGGCCCGTGCGACGGAGGTCACACCGCGTCATAACTGACGATGGATCGAACACACACAGTCGCAAAAACGTCTGAATACCGAACATTCGCTGCACGACTGTTGCCCTGAGCGGACACCGGCGCTCAAACTGAGCCCGCTTTGCCGAGGACCCCGGAGTTCACCGTCGGCAGGCCCCTGCGCGATCCGCCGCCCCGGCGGGGATCCAGGGGGTCCGGCAGCGCCGTCGCACCGGTCGCCGCCCCGGGAGAACGCAGTATCGCCTTGCTCCGCTCTCACCTACTGGGACAGGTACGACATGAATCGGACACCCTCGTCCGCCGCACCCGCGCGCGAGCACGGCGACGCGGTCCAGGGCCCCGGCAGCGGCTCCACGCTGTCCAACGGCCTCAAGCAGCGCCACCTCTCGATGATCGCCCTGGGCGGGGTGATCGGCGCGGGCCTGTTCGTCGGCTCCCGCGAAGGCATCGCGGCGGCCGGCCCGTCCATCGTGCTGGCCTACGCCGTCTCCGGCGCGCTGGTCATGCTGATCATGCGGATGCTCGGCGAGATGGCCGCGGCGAATCCGGCCTCCGGCTCCTTCTCCGTGCACGCCGAGCGCTCCATAGGCTCCTGGGCCGGGTTCACGGTCGGCTGGATGTTCACCGCGCTGCTGTGTGTGGCGGTGGCCGCCGAGGCGCTGGGCGCCGCGGATGTGATGCTCCAGTGGTTCCCGGGCACCGAGCCGTGGATGTGGGTCCTGCTGTTCATGGTGATCTTCACCGGAACGAACCTGACCGCGGTCTCCAACTTCGGTGAGTTCGAGTTCTGGTTCGCCGCCCTCAAGGTCGCGGCGATCGGCATCTTCCTGGTCCTGGGCCTGCTGGCCATCTTCGGCGTGCTCCCCGGCACCCACGCCCCGGGCACCTCGCACCTCACCGGTGACGGCGGCTTCCTGCCCAAGGGCGTCGACGGCCTGATGGTCGGTCTGCTGGCCTCGGTGTTCGCCTACGGCGGTCTGGAGACGGTGACCATCGCGGCCGCCGAGTCCAAGGACCCGGTGCGCGGTGTCGCCGGCGCCGTGCGCACCGCGATGTGGCGGATCGCCCTCTTCTACGTCGGCTCGATGGCCATCATCGTCACGGTCATCCCCTGGAGCGCCCCCTCCATCGCCAAGAGCGGCCCGTACGTGGCGGTCCTGGACTACCTCAAGATCCCGGCGGCCGGCCAGATCATGAACGTCGTCATCCTGATCGCGCTGCTCTCCGCGGTGAACGCCAACCTCTACGGCTCCTCGCGGATGGCGTACTCGCTCATCTCCCGCGGGCAGGGCCCGGCCTTCCTCGGCAAGGTCAGCGGCGGCGTCCCGCGCCGCGCCGTCCTGCTGTGCGCCACCTTCGGCTTCTTCGCGGTGCTGCTGAGCTTCCTGTGGCCCGGCACGCTCTTCCAGTGGCTGCTGAACATGGTCGGCGCGGCCGTCCTGGTGGTGTGGGGCTTCATCGCCACCGCCCAGCTGCGGATGCGCCGGATGCTGGAGCGCGAGACGCCCGAGAAGCTCGTGGTGAAGATGTGGGCCTTCCCGGTCCTGACCTGGGTGGCGCTGGCGGGCATCGTCGCGGTGCTGCTGCTGATGCTGCGCGACGAGAACCAGCGCATCCAGCTGCTGTTCACCGGCGGCTTCGGGGTGGTCCTGGCCGTGATCGGGCTCGTACGGCAGCAGTCGCTGAGCAAGGGCGCGGACCTGGCCGAGAAGTAACGACCCCACTCCCCGCAGGCGGGGCGGGACCTCCTTCCGAGGTCCCGCCCCGCCTGCGTCTTCGGGACCAGGCCGGGCCGCGGAACCGGCCGATGATCAGTCCTGCTGGTAGCGTGCTTCTGCACATCAATTGCAATAAGAAGTCGTAAGCAGTTGGAGAGGCTCGGCATGGCCACCTACACACTTCCTGAACTTCCGTACGACTACTCGGCGCTGGCCCCGGTCATCAGCCCCGAGATCATCGAGCTGCACCACGACAAGCACCACGCGGCCTACGTGAAGGGCGCGAACGACACCCTGGAGCAGCTCGCCGAGGCGCGCGACAAGGACTCGTGGGGCAGCATCAACGGCCTGGAGAAGAACCTCGCGTTCCACCTCTCCGGCCACATCCTGCACAGCATCTACTGGCACAACATGACCGGCGACGGCGGCGGCGAGCCGCTGGAGAAGGACGGCGTGGGCGAGCTGGCCGACGCGATCGCCGAGTCCTTCGGCTCGTTCGCGAAGTTCAAGGCCCAGCTGACCAAGGCCGCGGCCACCACCCAGGGCTCCGGCTGGGGCGTGCTGGCCTACGAGCCGGTCTCCGCCCGGCTGGTCGTCGAGCAGGTCTACGACCACCAGGGCAACGTCGGTCAGGGCTCGGTCCCGGTCCTGGTCTTCGACGCCTGGGAGCACGCCTTCTACCTTCAGTACAAGAACCAGAAGGTGGACTTCATCGAGGCCATGTGGCAGGTCGTGAACTGGCAGGACGTCGCCAAGCGGTACGCGTCCGCCAAGGAGCGTGCGCACAGCCTGCTGCTGGCGCCGTAACGGCCCCGCCCGCGGCCGCAGTCGTCCTGCCTCGTGATCGTCTTCTCACCGCTCACCCGGCAGGCGGAATAACGGAGCGCCTCCGCACGTCCGATACGTGCGGAGGCGCTCCCCTGTGCCGCAGTGCCACGCCTCAGTCGAAGACCGGGCCCTGCGTCCGGGTCCGCTTGATCTCGTAGAAACCGGGGATGGACGCGACCATCAGCGTCCCGTCCCACAGCTTGGCGGCCTCCTCGCCCTTGGGGGCCGGGGTGACGACCGGGCCGAAGAAGGCGATCTGCTCGCCGTCGTGGCCGGGGACGGCGATGACGGGAGTGCCGACCTCCTGGCCGACCAGGTCGATGCCTTCCTTGTGGGAGGCGCGCAGCTGCTTGTCGTACGCGTCGGAGTCCGCCGCGTCGGCCAGCTCGGCGGGCAGACCGGCCTCCTCCAGGGCGTCCACGATCGTCTCGCGGGTGCGCTCCAGGCCGCGGTTGTGGAAGCGGGTGCCGAGCGCGGTGTAGAGCGGGCCGAGCACCTCGCTGCCGTGCTGCTGCTCGGCGGCGATGCACACCCGTACCGGGCCCCAGGCGGTCGCCAGCAGCTCGCGGTACTCCTCCGGCAGCTCGTCGAGCTTGTCCTCGTTCAGCACCGCCAGGCTCATCACATGCCAGCGCACCTCGACCGGGCGGACCTTCTCCACCTCCAGCATCCAGCGGGACGTCATCCACGCCCAGGGGCACAGCGGGTCGAACCAGAAGTCTGCGGGGGTCTTGGCGGTCTCGGACACGGGGTCTCCTTATGCGAGCTGTGCTGGGTCGGTCAGCGGGGCGCTTCCGTGGACGGTTCAACCGACGGCGGGCGTGCCATGATTCCCGTTGTTCGATATTCGTGGACGAGGACGAGGGAGTCACGTCGTGCCAGGTGAGAATCTGTCCCGGGACGAGGCACGTGAGCGGGGTCGACTGCTGGGCGTCGACGCCTACGACGTGGTGCTGGACGTCCGCTCAGCGGTCGCCTCCGGTGCGGACGCGGAGACCTTCCGCTCCCGGACGACGCTGCGCTTCCGCTGCGCCGAGCCCGGCGCCTCGACCTTCGCGGACCTGCTGGCGCCGTCGGTCACCTCCGTCACCCTCAACGGCCGGGAGCTGGACCCCGCGGCGGTCTTCGACGGCACCCGGATCGCGCTGGACTCCCTGGCGGCCGAGAACACCCTCGTCGTCGACGCACAGTGCGCCTACAGCCGGACCGGTGAGGGCCTGCACCGCTTCGTGGACCCCGAGGACGGCGAGGTCTACCTCTACACCCAGTACGAGCCGGCCGACTCCCGGCGGGTTTTCGCCAACTTCGAACAGCCCGATCTGAAGGCCCCGTTCACCTTCGAGGTGACCGCCCCCGAGGGCTGGCGGGTGCTCAGCAACGGTGCGCAGGAGGGCGAGGCCGAGGGCGGCCGGCACCGTTTCGCCGTGACCCAGCCGATCTCGACGTACATCACCGCCGTGGTCGCCGGCCCGTACCACTACGTCTCCGACATCTACCGCCGCACCTTCGAGGACGGCACCGAGCTGGAGATCCCGCTGGGCGCGCTGTGCCGCAAGGGCCTGGCCAAGCACTTCGACGCGGACGACATCTTCACCGTCACCAAGCAGGGCCTGGACTTCTTCCACGACCACTTCGACTTCCCCTACCCCTTCGGGAAGTACGACAGCGCCTTCGTCCCGGAGTACAACCTCGGGGCCATGGAGAACCCGGGCTGTGTCACCTTCCGCGAGGAGTTCATCTTCCGCGGCAAGGTGACCGAGGCGTCCTACGAAGGACGGGCCAACGTCATCCTCCACGAGATGGCGCACATGTGGTTCGGCGATCTGGTCACCATGCAGTGGTGGGACGACCTGTGGCTCAAGGAGTCCTACGCGGACTTCATGGGCGCCTTTGCGCTGGTGGGGTCGACGCGCTTCACCAACGGCTGGATCACCTTCGCCAACCGCCGCAAGTCCTGGGCCTACCGCGCCGACCAGCTGCCCTCCACCCACCCCGTCACCGCCGACATCCGTGACCTGGAGGACGCCAAGCTCAACTTCGACGGCATCACCTACGCCAAGGGCGCCGCGGTCCTCAAGCAGCTGGTGGCGTACGTGGGGCAGGACGCCTTCCTGGAGGGCGCACGGCGCTACTTCAAGCGGCACGCCTACGGCAACACCCGGCTGACGGACCTGCTGTCGGTGCTGGAGGAGACCTCCGGCCGCGACCTGGCCGCCTGGTCCCGGGCCTGGCTGGAGACCGCGGGCGTCAACTCCCTCACCCCACAGGTCACTTACGACGCCAAGGACCGGATCACCGAGCTGAGCATCCTCCAGGAGGCGGCGCCCTCGCACCCGCAACTGCGGCCGCACCGGGTCGCGGTCGGTCTCTACCGGCGGCAGACCGCGTTCTCCGAGGGCGGGGGCTCGGCGCTGGTGCGCTACGCCCGCGCCGAGGTGGACGTCTCCGGGCCGCGGACCACCGTGCACGGCCTGGCCGGTCTCGAACGGCCCGAGCTGGTGCTGGTCAACGACGAGGACCTGACCTACGCGAAGATCCGTTTCGACGAGGGTTCGCTGGCGACCCTGCGGGCCCGGCTCGGCGATCTGGCCGACCCGATGGCACGGGCGCTGTGCTGGGCCGCGCTGTGGGGCCTGACCCGTGACGGGCTGATGCCGGCCCGCGACTACCTCGATCTGGTGCGCCGGTTCGCCGGCCGGGAGACCGACATCGGCGTGCTCCAGTCCCTGCACGGGCAGGCCCGGACGGCGCTGGAGCAGTACTCCGCGCCCCAGGACCAGGAGCGCGCCGCCCGGGAGCTGGCCGAAGGCACGCTGCACGAACTCCGGCTGGCCCCGCCCGGCAGCGACCACCAGCTCGCCTGGGCCCGGCACTTCATCGCCCTCGCCGCCTCCCCCGCCGATCTCCAGCTGCTCCAGGGCCTGCTGGCGGGTACGGCGAAGATCGACGGCCTGGACGTGGACCAGGAGCTGCGCTGGACGATCCTGGAGCCGCTGGCCGCGCACGGCGTCGCGGACGAGACCGTGATCGCCGCCGAGCTGGCCCGCGACAACACCGCCTCCGGCAGGCGCCACCAGGTGCGCTGCCTGGCCGCCCGCCCCTCGGCCGAGGTCAAGGCGCAGGCGTGGGCGCAGGTGGTGGAGTCCGACGTGCTCTCCAACGCCCTGGTGGAGGCGACGGACGCCGGGTTCGCGCAGTTCGGGCAGCGGGAGCTGCTGGCCCCGTACCGGCCGCGCTACTTCGCCGCGATCGAGCGGGTGTGGCGGGAGCGCTCCATCGAGATCGCGATGGAGGTGGTGCGCGGGCTGTTCCCGTCCTGGCTGGTGGAGCAGGCCACGCTGGACGCCGCGGACGGCTGGCTGGACGGGCATCCGCAGGCGGCGCCGGCGCTGCGCCGGCTGGTCCTGGAGAAGCGGGACGATCTGGCCCGGGCACTGCGTGCACAGGCTTGTGACGAGGCGGCCGGACCGAGGCCGTAACCCCCGTGGCGACCAGGCCCTTTCGGCAGTCGAACGCCCGTACTTTAGTACAGGGTTGTCCGGTTTGTGGTACGGGCGTGTAACAGCGGTTAGGGGGCGGAGCGGAGGCGGGAATCGAGGGGTCATGAACCACGACACCCCGCTCTCCCCCCTCCCCCTCCAGCACCTCTCCGCCGCGCACCGCCGGGTGATGACCACCCGTCAGCTGCGCGAGCACGGCATCCCCGCGGCGGAGGTCACCGAACGCTGCCGCCCCGGCGGCCCCTGGCAACAGGTGCTCCCCGGCATCTATCTGCTGCACCCGGGACCGCCCACCAGTGAGGACCGGCTGCATGCGGTCCTGCTGTACGCCAGTCACCGGGGGCCGACGGTGCCCCGGCAGGCCACCGCGTCCGGGGACGCCCCCGAGGCGATGATCACGGGGCTGGCGGCGCTCGCCCTGCACGGCTTCACCGAGGCGCCCCCGCTGCTCGCCCTGGACCGCATCGAGGTGCTGGTGGCCCGCACCCGGCGGCTGCGCTCGACCGGTTTCGCGCGGATCGTGCGGGCGGTGGAGCTGCCCGTCGCGCAGGAGATCACCGGGGTGCCGGCCGCGCCGGTGCCGCGCGCGGTGGCGGACGCGGTCGGCTCGCTCACCGACGCCCCGACGGTGCGCCGGCTGCTGACCGAGGCGGTGCGAGGCGGCCACTGCGAGGCGACGTCGGTGGTACGGGAGCTGAGCCGGGCCCGGCTGCTGACCCGGCCGCATGTGGTGGACGCGGTGGACACCCTGCTGGCCGAGGGCCGGGCGCTGGCCGAGCAGCGGCTCTATGCGATGGTGCGCGCCCACGGACTGCCCGACCCGCTGTGGAACGTCGAGCTGCGGCTGCCGGGCGGGCCGCACCTGGGCGGGGTGGACGCCTTCTGGCCGGAGCACGCGGTGGCTCTGGAGATCGACACCCGGGCACCGCGCCCCGAGGAGGACCCGCTCCAGTCGCCGTTCTTCCACAAGCGCGAGCACCTGGAGCGGCTCGGCATCACCGTCGTCCGCTGTCTGCCGCGCACCCTGCGCACGGCACCCGAGCAGCAGGCCGCGGTGATCCGTACGGCCCTGATGGCAGCCGGGGACCGGGAGCCGGGCGCGTATGTCGCGGTCCTGCCGCGCTAGGGGGTGTCTCCCCTGGCGCGGGCGCCGCCCGAGGCCGTCAGCTCCGCTGGAGCAGCAGCTCGACGTTGCGGTCCCCGGCCGTGCCGGCCAGGTCCGTACGGGCCTCGGGGGCGTTGAAGGACAGTTCGCGGTAGAGGGCCGCCAGTCCGGTCTGCGAGAGGTCGGCGAAGTCCGTGCGGTGCGGGGCGGCCGACTCGACCAGGGTGGTGAACAGCGACAGCGTGCCGTCGTGGTTGTCCACCAGCTCGATGACCCGGGCCAGCTGCGGGAAGTCGATGTGCGAGGCGGTGGAGATCTCCCAGAAGCTGCCGTGCGCGGTGATGTCGTTCTTGTGGCTGTGGCCGTTGATCCAGCCGACGACGCCGGGGTGGGCGGCCAGCACCTCCACCAGCTCGGCGCCGTTGTGCCGCCGCTCGTGCGGGTGGGCCGGGTCGGGGCGGGTGTTGTTCATCGTCTTGCTGGTGTGGTGGCTGAAGACCAGCACATGCGCCTTCTCCCCCTTCTCGTTCTCCTTCAGCGTCCGCTCCAGCCAGCGCAGTTGGGCGTCACCGACCGAGCCGGTGTAGTGGCCGCCGGGGTCGGTGGTATCCAGGCTGATCCCGAGGACGTCGTCGGAGACCCGGAAGGTGTAGTAGAGGCGGTTCCCGTCGAGATGCGCGGAGGTGTAGCCGTGGCCGTGCGGGCCGGGGCCGGTGTGCGCCGGGTCGAGGTGGGCGCGCAGATACTCGGCCCGCGTGAAGGGGGCGCGCCGCTCGTCGGGGGTGACCCTCCTGGACTGCTTGGTGTGTGAGGTCAGCAGCCGCTTGAAGTCCGCGCCCTTGGGGTCGAGGCCGTCCTTGACCGCCTTCCAGACCTTCGCGGCCTCGGCGGCGGGCAGCGTCTCCAGCTTGCGGCCGCCGGTGGCGATCTCGGTCCAGAAGGGGTCGCCGGGGGCGTAGCAGCCGCCGGGCAGCGAGTCGTGGTTGCCGACCGTCGAGTACCAGGGCAGCCGCAGCCCCGGGCTGTGGACGGTGCGGATCGCGGCCTCCAGGAACCCGTCCAGCCGCGGGAAGCCCTGCTGCTTGTCGGCGTCGCGCAGTGCGCTGGCCGGCTGCCAGTACAGCTTCAGCCCGCTGTCCTGGACGCCTTCGTAGCGGCGCGGGTCGCCGGAATTCGGGGTGATCCGGCCGCCGCTCATCGCGGTCAGGAACCACTCCAGCTCCAGCTTGGAGTTGTTGTCGGTGTTGTCCCCGGTGGTCATCACGAAGGACAGCGGGGCGCCGGTGGCGGGCCCGCCGGGCAGCGCGTTGACCCGCTCGATCAGCGAGATCACACCGGCCACCGACAGCGCCTCCTGCGGCCGCCAGGCGCTGGCGGTCTCGGCGCGCAGGTACTCGTAGCGCAGCGGGCTCTGCACATCGACCAGGTGCAGGTCGGTGAACTGGACGAACGACGCCAGTGCGGTGCGCCGCTTGGCTCGCCCGCCGTGTGCCGTGGCCAGATCGGCGCGGACGACCCGGTTCCAGGCGGGGCCGTCGGCGAGCCTGCGGTAGCCGCCGCTGCCGCGCGGGGCGGACACGCCGGCGAGCGTGGTCCCCCGGGTGTACGGCGTACGGGGGACGGCGGGGGCATCGACCGGGACGGGCGCGGCCGGGGCCGGGCCGGAGGTGACGGTGGCGGCCTGCGCCGGCCGGTCCGGGCCGACACCGAAGGCCAGACCGAGCCCGGTGGCGGCACCGGCGGCCCCGGTGGCGGTGAGGAACGTACGGCGGTCGAAGGTGGCGGCGGACCGTATACGGGACATACGCGGGCTCCCCGGGTGCGAACGCGAAGGCGGCCGGGCAGCACAACTGCCCTGTCACCTGGGATGGTTGGCATCGGGGATGACCTGAGTGTGAACGCCACCGCAACGCGGGGAACCCATCACCGCACAGGGAGCTGCCGGCCACCGGCCGGTCACGGAGCGCTGCCCGGGGGTGCGGCAGCCGGTCACCGGATGTTCACCCCGCGGGGTACCCGCAGGGCACCCCGCGACCGGCCGGCACGTACAGCGATCACGCTGCCACGCTCCGTCGCGATCCGGCCTTCCGGGCCGCCACGGAATGGAACGGATTGGACAAGGCGACGGGTGTCACACACATGATGGAGGCACTACTGAGCAGGTGTTCCGAGCAGACACCCGAGTCAGGCCAGAAAGAAGGAGTCCCATGAGGATCGGAATCGTCGGAGCCACCGGACAGGTCGGCGGCGTGGTGCGGGGCATCCTCGCCGAGCGGAACTTCCCGGTCGAGCAGCTGCGGCTGTTCGCTTCGGCCCGGTCCGCCGGACGCACGCTGCCCTGGCAGGACACCGAGATCACCGTCGAGGACGCGGCCACCGCCGACTACTCGGCGCTGGACATCGTGATCTTCTCGGCCGGCGGTGCCACCTCCAAGGCGCTGGCGGAGAAGGTCGCCGACGCCGGCCCGGTCGTGATCGACAACTCGTCGGCCTGGCGCCGTGACCCCCAGGTCCCGCTGGTCGTCTCCGAGGTCAACCCGTCGGCGATCACCGAGCGTCCCAAGGGGATCATCGCCAACCCGAACTGCACCACCATGGCCGCGATGCCCGTGCTGCGGCCGCTGCACGACGAGGCCGGTCTGGTCTCCCTGGTCGTCTCCACCTACCAGGCGGTCTCCGGCAGCGGTCTGGCCGGTGTGGAGGAGCTGGACGGCCAGGTCCGCAAGGCCGTCGAGCAGGACGCCACCAAGCTGACGCACGACGGCTCGGCCGTGGAGTTCCCCGAGCCGGACAAGTACGTCGCCCCGATCGCCTTCAATGTGCTGCCGATGGCCGGCTCGATCGTCGACGACGGGCTGAACGAGACCGACGAGGAGCAGAAGCTCCGCAACGAGAGCCGCAAGATCCTGGAGATCCCGGACCTGAAGGTGTCCGGTACCTGTGTCCGCGTCCCGGTCTTCACCGGCCACTCGCTCCAGGTCAACGCCCGCTTCGCGCGTCCGATCAGCCCCGCCCGCGCCCAGGAGCTGCTGGCCGGCGCCCCCGGCGTCACCCTCTCCGACGTGCCCACCCCGCTCCAGGCCGCCGGCCAGGACGCGTCCTTCGTGGGCCGGATCCGCGAGGACGAGACCGCCGAGAACGGCCTGTCGCTGTTCGTCTCCAACGACAACCTCCGCAAGGGCGCGGCGCTGAACGCCGTCCAGATCGCGGAGCTGGTCGCGGCCGAGCTGCGCGGCTGACCGACGCACGCACGACACGAGGTGCCCGTACGGAGTCTCCGTACGGGCACCCGTCCGTTCGGGGCGGTGCGGCCTCAGGCCCGGCGGACCTCGAACAGGAAGCAGCCGTACTCCACGGCCCGGACGTGCACCAGCGCCACCTCCGGTTCCGCGAACGCCTCGTCGAAGGCCGCGTCGAACCCGGCTGCCGCGTCCTCGGGGATCTCCAGGAGCCGGCCGCCGATGATGTGCCCGTCGGCGTCGTAGCGGCGCACGGTGCGCAGCCCGCCGGGCCGGCCGGCCGGGTAGCCCTCCGCGGTGGCGGTGGCCTCCGGGCCGGCGCAGTCCTCGGCGTGGATGAACACCGGCCCCGTCTCTTCGTACGCCCCGGGCCGCGCCCCGGTCGTGGCCGCCCAGCGGCGCAGCGGCGCATACGAGACGAGCGCCACCCGCTCGCCGGCCCGGATGTCCCGCAGACAGCAGCGCAGCAGACTGCCGACGCAGTCCAGCGGCACCCCGTCCGCACGCGCGGTGTACGGCTCGGCGGGCCGTCCGGCGTCGTCGGTACCGCGGAGTTCCTTGAGGGCGGTGGGAGGGATGGGAAGAGGGGTGCAGGTCGTCATGCGGCCAGCATCGGGCCCTGCCGGTGGGGCGTGCTGGCGGCAATCGGACGCCGTGGTCGCGCGCCGCGGTCACCCGGGGCGCCGGGTGCCGGCGCGGTGCTGTGCCGGGGCTGCGCCCACCTCCGGAAATACGCCCCCTCCTGAGCCCCGGGCCACATGGAAGGATGGCCGAAAGTTCCGATGCAATGACCAATGCGAAGGAGACGAACGGGTGCCTGGCACGAATCTGACCCGCGACGAGGCGCAGCAGCGGGCGCGCCTGCTGACCGTGGATGCGTATGAGGTCGAACTCGACCTCTCCGGCGCGCAGGAGGGGGGAGAGGCGGACGGCAGCGGCCACGGCACGTTCCGGTCCGTGACCACGGTGCGGTTCGACTCGGCCGAGGCGGGCGCGGACTCCTTCATCGACCTGGTCGCGCCGACTGTGCACGAGGTGCTGCTGAACGGCGAGGCGCTCGATGCGGGCGAGGTGTTCAAGGATTCGCGGATCGCGCTGACCGGGCTGCGGGCCGGCCGTAACGAATTGCGGGTCGTGGCGGACTGCGCCTACACCAACACCGGTGAGGGGCTGCACCGCTTTGTCGACCCGGTGGACCAGCAGGCCTATCTGTACACGCAGTTCGAGGTGCCGGACGCGCGGCGGGTGTACGCGTCCTTCGAGCAGCCGGATCTGAAGGCAACCTTCCAGTTCACCGTGAAGGCCCCGGAGGGCTGGACGGTGATCTCCAACTCGCCGACGCCGGAGCCGACCGGCACCGTCTGGCGCTTCGAGCCGACGCCGCGGATCTCGACCTACATCACGGCGCTGATCGCCGGTCCGTACCACAGCGTGCACAGCACCTACGAGAAGGACGGGCGGACGGTGCCGCTGGGCATCTACTGCCGGCCGTCGCTGGCCGAGCACCTCGACGCGGAGGAGATCTTCGCGGTCACCCGCCAGGGCTTCGACTGGTTCCAGGAGAAGTTCGACTACGCCTACCCGTTCGCGAAGTACGACCAGCTCTTCGTGCCGGAGTTCAACGCCGGCGCGATGGAGAACGCGGGCGCGGTGACCATCCGGGACCAGTACGTCTTCCGGTCGAAGGTGACGGACGCGGCGTACGAGGTGCGGGCGGAGACGATCCTCCACGAGCTGGCGCACATGTGGTTCGGCGACCTGGTCACCATGGAGTGGTGGAACGACCTGTGGCTGAACGAGTCGTTCGCCACCTACACCTCGATCGCCTGCCAGGCGTACGCCCCCGGCTCGAAGTGGCCGCACTCGTGGACGACGTTCGCCAACTCCATGAAGACCTGGGCCTACCGGCAGGACCAGCTGCCGTCCACGCACCCGATCATGGCCGAGATCAACGACCTCGACGATGTGCTCGTCAACTTCGACGGCATCACCTACGCCAAGGGCGCCAGCGTCCTCAAGCAGCTGGTCGCCTACGTCGGCATGGACGAGTTCTTCCAGGGCGTACAGGCCTACTTCAAGGCGCACGCCTACGGGAACACCCGGCTGTCGGACCTGCTCGGCGCGCTGGAGGAGACCAGCGGCCGGGACCTGAAGACCTGGTCGAAGAAGTGGCTGGAGACGGCGGGGATCAACATCCTGCGGCCGGAGATCGCGGTGGACGCCCAGGGCGTGATCACCTCCTTCGCGGTCAAGCAGGAGGCGCCCGCGCTCCCGGCCGGCGCCAAGGGCGAGCCCGTACTGCGGCCGCACCGGATCGCGGTCGGCGCCTACGAGCTGGAGGGCGGCAAGCTGGTCCGCACCGAGCGGATCGAGCTGGACGTGGACGGCGAACTGACCGCCGTGCCCCAGCTGGTGGGCAAGGCACGGCCGGCCGTCATCCTCCTCAACGACGACGATCTGTCGTACGCCAAGGTCCGGCTGGACGAGGAGTCGCTGAAGACCGTCACCGAGCACCTCGGCGACTTCACCGAGTCGCTGCCGCGCGCCCTGTCGTGGGCGTCGGCCTGGGACATGACGCGGGACGGCGAACTGGCCACCCGCGACTATCTGTCGCTGGTGCTGTCCGGTATCGGCAAGGAGTCGGACATCGGCGTCGTCCAGTCGCTGCACCGCCAGGTGAAGCTGGCGCTGGACCTGTACGCGGCACCGGAGTGGCGCGAGACGGGGCTGGCCGCCTGGACCGCGGCGGCCCTGGAGCAGCTGCGGGCGGCCGAGCCGGGCAGCGACCACCAGCTGGCGTGGGCCCGCGCGTTCGCCGCCTCGGCCCGTACGGACGAGCAGCTCGACCTGCTCCAGGGCCTGTTGGAGGGCACCGAGGAGGTCTCCGGGCTCGCCGTGGACACCGAGCTGCGCTGGGCGCTGGTGCACCGGCTGGCCGCCACCGGCCGGGCGGACGAGAAGACCATCGCCGCGGAGCTGGACCGGGACAAGACCTCGGCGGGCGAGCGGTATGCCGCGTCCGCGCGCGCGGCGCGTCCGACGGCGGAGGCGAAGGACGGGGCGTGGGCCTCGGTGGTGGAGTCCGACCAGCTCCCCAACTCCCTCCAGGAGTCCGTCATCGGCGGCTTCGTGCAGACCGACCAGCGGGAGCTGCTGGCGCCGTACACCGCGAAGTACTTCGCCGCGGTGAAGGACATCTGGAACTCCCGCAGCCATGAGATGGCGCAGCAGATCGCGGTGGGTCTCTACCCGGCGCTCCAGGTCTCGCAGGAGACGCTGGACGCCACGGATGCCTGGCTGGCGTCGGCCGAGCCGAGCGCGGCACTGCGCCGGCTGATGACCGAGTCGCGGGCGGGGATCGAGCGGGCGCTGAAGGCGCAGAAGGCCGACGCGGCGGCCTAGTCGTCCCACGTGGCGGGGGCCGCCTTCGCGGATTCCGCCGGACCCTCGTCATGGGGGTTGCCCGCCGTGGCGGCGGGAATTCCTTCCGCCGCCACGGCCGGTGACGCCGCCGGCGGACGGGCGCCTGGTGCGCTGCCGTCCGCCGGGCGAGGGGTCCCCCCTTACCCCTCAAGAGCTCGGGGGAGGTGTCCGCCGGGCCCCGCCCCTCCCACGGAGCCCGGCCGGCGAAGGCGGTGCGGTCAGCCGCTCAGGGCGTCGAAGCGGCGGCCGAGGGCGGCGCGGCCGGCCTCGGTGAAGGCGCCGTGCAGACGCATCCGTGCGAGACCGCCGTCGGGGAAGACATCGAGCCGTACGTGGGTGGCGGTGACGGCCTGCGGCAGCGGGAAGCGGTGCGGGGTGTCGGGCTGGAGCCTGGTCTTCGGCAGGATCTCGAACCAGGAGGCCTCGTCGGACGGGTCGCCGTCGCACCCGGACAGGGCGGCCCAGCCCGCGGAGTTGCCCTTGAGGTAGGCGGTGTCGATCTCCACGGCGCGGATCTCGCCCTGCGCGGCGAGACGGAAGCGCACCCAGTCGTGGGTGCCCCTGACCCGGCGGCGGCGGTTCTCCCAGCCGTCGTCCATCTTGCGGGACAGATCGGGCTGGATGATCTGGGTGGGCGAGGAGTAGAAGCGGTCGGAGGCGTCCTCGACGGTGCCGCCGTGCATGACGGAGGCCAGGTCGAGGGTGCCGAGCACATCGAGCCACTCCGGGTCCGGCACGACCTCGCCGTGGACCCTCAGCCGCGCTATCCCGCCGTCGGGGTGCTGCTTGAGCCGCAGGTGGGTGAAGCGGCGCTCCACGGTGACCTCGAAGCCGTTGGCGGCGTGGCCACGGACGGGGGTGCGCGGGACCAGCTCCTCCCACTTCACCCCGTCGGCGAGCAGCTCCTCGGGGCCGGGGCTGCCGGGGAGCGCGGTGGCCTCCACGCTGACCTGCTGGGGGTAGTTGCCACGGAAGTGGGCGGTGTCGACGATGATCCCGCGGATCACGCCGGGCGCGGCGAGGCGTATCAGCGCCCAGTCGTGCTCGTCCTCGGCCGGGAAGGGGTGGTCGCCGTCGGTGCCGCGGCGGCGCCGGGTCTCCCAGCCGTCCATGATCTTGCCCTTGTGGCCGAAGTGTTCGGGGTCGAAGACCGCCGGAGTGGGCTTCAGCAGATTCTCGCGCTCGGCGAAGAACTCGTCGTTCGCGGCGATCACTCCGGCGCCGAAGCGGCGGTCGGCGAGATCGACGAGCGAGGTGAAGGGGAAGTCCCCGCCGCGGTAGTCGGCGTAGGGGTCTCCGCCACCGTACGGGGCGGCGTCGTTGGCGTGCGGATCAGTGGAGTCGGCGGCCGGGCTGGCGGTCATCGTTGCCTTTCGACGGAGGGGGAGGTGCGGACCGCTCCACGGTCGCAGCGGACCACCCCTCAGGTCCATCGAAAGTTTTTGAGGAATACGTTCAGCTGAACTGAATGGTCGGGTCTTCCGGCGTCTGGTCGGCGGCGGCCGCCTGCCGGAGCGCGGCCAGCACCCGGGCCGGCCCCGGCGCCCCTTCGGAGCCGCGCCGGGCGGCGGCGACCACATGGCGGCGCGGCTGGTCGGCGTGCAGGACCCGCAGCACCACTCCCCCGCCGCCGCGCCCGGCCCGTACGGCATCTCCCCCCGCCCCGCGCCCCACGGCGCCGAGACCGCCCGCCATCGCCATCCGGGGCACCAGCGCCACCCCCATCCCCGCCGCGACCATCGCCCAGATCGCGCTCCAGTCGGCGGCGGCATGGGCCTGCTCGGGCACGAACCCGGCGTTCTCGCAGGCGGTGGTGGTGATCTGCGACCAGGGCCCGCTGCTGCCGAAGATCCACGGTTCGTCCGCCAGATCGGCCAGCCGCAGCCCCGGCTCGGCGGCCAGCGGGTGACCGGCCGGCAGCGCCACGTCCAGCGGGTCGGCGAGCAGCGAGACCCGGCTGAACTTGGGGTCGCGCGGGGTGGGGGCGTGCGCGGCCAGCGACAGCGCCAGATCGACGCTGCCCTCCGCGAGCAGCTCGTAGGCGGCCTCCGCCTCCGCCTCCCGTACGGCGACCGACAGGCCCGGGTGGCTGCGGCGCAGCTCCTGGACGGCCGGGACCACCAGCGCGGGGATGGCGGTGGAGAACGCGCCGACCCGCACCTGCCCCGCCTCCCCCTGGAGGTAGCCGAGCAGGTCCGCGTCCGCGCGCTCCAGCTGGGCGAAGACCGCCTCGGCGTGCCGCAGCACCAGCTGCGCCGCGCCGGTCAGCCGCACCCGCCGGCCGTGTGCCTCCAGGAGCGTGACCCCGAGCGCCTTGGCCAGGCCGGTCAGCTGCTGGGAGACCGCCGAGGGCGTCATGTGCAGCGCCTCGGCGGTCGCGGTGACCGTGCCCAGCTCGTGGAGGGTGCGCAGGATGCGCAGCTTCTTGAGGTCCCAGTCGGCCATGCGGGCAGCGTACGCACCCGCCGCGGTCACCCGCCCGCGGGCGACGGCAGCCGGAGCCGGCAGCGGGAGCCGGCCGGATCAGCCGCGGCGGTTGGCCTCGCGGCGGGCGAGGATGGCGGCCTGGCGCTCGTCGAACTTCCGCGCCTGGCCGTCCAGACCGTCCATGAACAGCCCCAGCTCCTCCTGCGCCGCCAGCCCGGCCGGGCCGAGCCCGCCGATCTCCAGCACCTTCAGATGGCGCAGCACCGGCTGGAGCACATCGTCGTGGTGGATCCGCATGTTGTAGATCCCGCCGATGGCCATCCGGGCGGCCGAGCGCTCGAAGCCGGGCATGCCGTGGCCGGGCATCCGGAAGCCGGTGACGACGTCGCGCACCGCGCTCATGGTCTGGTCGGGCGCCATCTCGAAGGCCGCGCCGAGGAGGTTGCGGTAGAAGACCATATGGAGGTTCTCGTCGGTGGCGATCCGGGCCAGCATCCGGTCGCAGACCGGGTCGCCGGAGTGGTGGCCGGTGTTGCGGTGCGAGATCCGGGTGGCCAGCTCCTGGAAGGCGACGTACGCCACCGAGTGCAGCATGCTGTGCGCGTTGTCGGACTCGAAGCCCTCCGACATGTGGGCCATACGGAACCGCTCCAGCTCGACCGGGTCGACCGCACGGCTGGTGAGCAGATAGTCGCGCATCACGATGCCGTGCCGGCCCTCCTCGGCGGTCCAGCGGTGCACCCAGGTGCCCCAGGCGCCGTCGCGGCCGAAGAGGGTGGCGATCTCGTGGTGGTAGCTGGGGAGGTTGTCCTCGGTGAGGAGGTTGACCACGAGGGCGATCCGCCCGATGTCACTGACCTTGGACTGCTCGGGGTCCCACGCCTCGCCGTCCAGCGGCCCGGGGAAGTTGCGCCCGTCGCTCCACGGCACGTACTCGTGGGGCATCCATTCCTTGGCGATCTTCAGATGGCGGTTGAGTTCCTTCTCGACAACCTCTTCGAGCGCGTAGAGCAGCTGGGCGTCGCTCCAGGCGGCCTGGCCGAGCTCTCCGTTATGGCGGGCGGGGGCGATGGTCACGGGGGAACTCCTGGGGACGATGACCTACGGGTCCGTAGGTTTGACCTACGGACCCGTAGGTTACGTCATCGTAGGTTAGGACGGGTTAAACACCTCCCCCCGTTCAAACCGGTTGAAAAGCGCTCGTTAGCCGCCCGGCAACCCCTTTTTCACCTGCGGAAATATCCGAGTACGACAAAGGACGCCGCACGGTTCTTGTCACCGTCCGGCGCCCGGTCCGGGCATGACGAAGGGCGCCCCACGGTCGTGTGACCGTGGGGCGCCCTGAAGCGTCACTGGTGCCCGGCGTCAGCCCTCGGACTTGGCCTGCTTGCGGGGCTTGTCGCCCGCGACGACCAGCCCGGCGATGACCAGGAAGAGCACGATGGGTGCAGCGACATAGAGGCCGAGCGTCTCGATCACGCTCAGACCCGGACCCGGGTCGTCACCATCGTCGCGGGTGAGCGCAAACGCGGGGGACGACATCAGCAGCATCAGCGCGGTGCCGGCGGTGATGGTTCCGGCGCGCAGGACATTCTTATTGACCTTGTTGCTCACGAAGTCAACGTATCGGACGCCCCGGCGCCCTGCGCGCCCGGGGTGGCACAACCGGCGGACCCGGCCGGGCCAACACTGCTCAGCCGCCCGCTGCCCGGCTCCGGTGCAGCGTCACCGGGGCGAGCCGGCCCGGCCCGCGGGACTCCTCGACGGTGACCCGCACGGCGTCCGCGGTCACCGGCTGCCCGAGCGCCAGGATCCGCCGGTGCCCGATGGTCGTGCCCCGGGCGAGCGTCGTCCACGTCCCGCCGGCCCGCGCCTGTACGGAGAACCGCTCGACCCGCTGACCCTGGCGGATGTCCTCGGCGAGCCCGATCCGGTCGAAGGTCCAGGGCCCGGGTCCGGCCGCCCGCAGGTCCCTGCCGTAGGTCTCGCGTACGGCGGTCCCGAACGCGGTGAGCGAGGCGACGTCCCCGGCGGCGATCCGGCCGTCCCTGGCGGGCGGGACGTTCAGCAGCAGCGCGGCGTTGCGCCCCACGCTCTTCTCGTAGAGGTCCATCAGCTGTGCCGGGGTCTTGGGGTGTTCTCCGGGGTGGTGGAACCAGCCGGGGCGCAGCGAGACATCGGCCTCGGCCGGGTACCACTGGAGGTACTTGGTGGTGGGCGCGAGGAGCTTGGCGCGGGAGCCGATGTCGGGGTCGGTGGAGTCGTTCGGCAGTCCGCCGGCCATCACGGTCCAGGGGTCGTCGGCGGAGGGGGTGACGCTCCACTCCGTCTCCCGGGCGACGCCCTTCTCGTTGCCGACCCAGCGGGCGCCCTGCGGACCGGCGAAGACGACGGTGTCCGGGGAGAGCCGGTGGATCAGGCGGAACCACTGGGCGACGTCGTACTTCTGCGTGATGCCGGAGTCCGTCCAGGGGTTCGCGCCGTCCAGCCACAGCTCGTCGAGCGGGCCGTACTGGGTGAACAGTTCGTAGACCTGGTTGAGGTAGTAGGCGTCGTAGTCGTCCGCCCGGACATGAAAGACGGGCAGCCTGCCGCTGCGGACGGCGGCGGCGCGGTCGTCGCCGGGGACCAGGGTGGGGATGGTGCGCTCGGTGACCCTGCTGCCGTTGCCGAAGCGGCCCAGTCCGCGGGGCGCCCGGTCGCCGTCCTCCAGGGCGACCCGCTCGGGCAGGCTGAGCGGTGTGCCCTCCTGCTGTTTCCTGCGGATCTCCTCGACCCACTGCGCATGCCAGGCGTGCGGGAGTTCGGCGCCGTCGGAGGGCGAGAGGTAGATCCCGACCTTCAGTCCGGCCCTGCGGGCGGCCTTGACGTACGCACCGACGACATCGGGGCGGCCGGGGCTCGCCGCGACGGAGTGCGGGGTGTAGCGGCTCGGGTAGAGCACGAACCCGTCGTGGTGCTTGGCGGTGAGCATCACCTGCTCGGCGCCTGCCGCCTTGTATGCATGCATCCACTGGTCGGCGTCGATACGGGAGCGGCCGGAGACATCGAAGAGCTTCTCGTCCTCGGCGCCGGAGCCCCATTCACGGTCCGTGAAGGTGTTCATTCCGAAGTGGGTGAAGGCGGTGACCTCCCGTTGCTGCCAGGCGAGTTGCCCCTTGGCGGGGACGATATGGGCGGCCTTGTCGATGATCCGGGCGGGGGTGTCGCAGGGCTCGACGGCCATCTGGGAGGCGGGGCGTACGGGGCGGTCGCAGGGGCCGGCGGCGGTCGGCGGCGACTGGGCCAGGGAGCCGGTGACGGGGACGAGCGCGGCGGCCGCCGTGAGCGCGAGCACCCACAGCGTCCGCCGGGTGCGGCGAAGTTCCATGGTTCCCTCCAACTCGCCGACCACGTAAGGCGAATGGTCGGATGTCTGGATGGTGTCCACGGCATGGTGCCGGACAGCACGACGTACCGGAAGGGTGTGTGCAACGGCGGATTCCCGGGGTGTCCGACCCTGTTCCGCGGACCGGACTACCGTCTGCCGTCGGACAATTCCCGCATCAGCGCGTGCAGGCGGGGCGAGGCGGCCAGCTCCTCCAGGGTGTGCGGACGCCCGTCGGGGCCGGCGATCGGAAGCCGCCAGTTCGGGTATTCATCCCATGTCCCGGGGAGGTTCTGCGGGCGCCGGTCCCCCACCGCATCCGGCAGCCAGACACCCACCATCCGCGCCGGGGTACGCAGCAGAAAGCGGTGTACGGCCCTGACCGCCGCCTCCTCGTCGCCCGCCCCCTCGGGCAGCAGCCCGCGCCGCACCAACTCCCGCAGCCACTCGGCACGTTCGTACCGGGCGCGGGCATGCTCCCGCTCCGGCGGCCCGGCGAGCAGCCCGAGCCGTTCGCGCAGCTCGACGTCCTCGCCGGTCAGCCGGGCCGCGGTGGGCGGCAGATCGTGGGTGGTGACGGTCGCCAGACAGGCACTGCGCCACTCCTGGGGCGCCAGGATGCGGGCGGCGCCGGGCCCGTCGGCCGCGCCGGGCCCGTCGGCCACGTCGGCCCGCGGCGCGCCGCCCCCGGCCCCCCGCCGCTCCCCGTCCGCCGCCTCCCGCCCTCCCCCCTCGTCTCCCTCGTCTCCCTGGTCTCCCTGGTCTCCCTGGTAATCCCGCTCGAACCACAGCACCGACGTGCCCAGCACGCCTCGTCCGGCGAGCGCGCCCCGCACGCCCGGCTCGACGGTTCCCAGGTCCTCGCCGATCACCACGGCGCCGGCCCGGTGTGCCTCCAGGGCCAGCACCGAGAGCATCGCCTCACCGTCGTAGCGGACATAGGCGCCCTCCGTCGGCGGGCGGCCCTCCGGGACCCACCACAGCCGGAACAGCCCCATCACATGGTCGATACGCAGCGCCCCGGCATGCCGCAGCAGTCCGCGCAGCAGCTCCCGGTACGGGGCGTAGCCCGCGGCCGCCAGCGCGTCCGGCCGCCAGGGCGGCAGACCCCAGTCCTGGCCTCGGGAGTTGAAGGCGTCCGGCGGCGCCCCGATGGACATCCCGGCGGCGAAGTCGTCCTGCCGCGCCCAGGTGTCGGCGCCGGAGGGATGGACCCCGACGGCGAGGTCGTGCACCAGCCCGATGCCCATCCCGGCCTCCCGCGCGGCCCGTTGCGCGGCGGCCAGCTGCTGGTCGGTGAGCCAGACGAGCCGGCAGTGGAAGTCGATCCGGTCCAGCAGCTGCGGCCGCAGCCGGGCGGTGCCCGGGGAGCGTGGGCCGCGCAGTCCGGCGGGCCAGCGGCGCCAGTCGGGGCCGTGCCGCTCGGCTAGCGCACACCAGGTGGCGTGGTCCTCCAGCGCCTCGCCCTGCTCGGCGAGGAAGTCGCAGTACGCGGCCCGCCGCCCCGGGGTGAGCGGGACCGACCACACCAGCTCCAGGGCCTCGCGCTTGAGCGCCCAGACCGCGTCCCGGTCGATCAGCGCGCCCCCTTCGAGCACATCGGCGCGCAGCGCACGGGCCCGCGCTGCCAGCTCGTCGGCCCGTAAGCGCGCGGCGCCGGTGAGCTGGGCGTACTCCGGGATGTGTTCGATCCGCAGATGGACCGGGTCGGGGTAGCGGCGCGAGGAGGGCCGGTAGGGCGACGGGTCGGTGGGCGGGCCGGGGACGGCCGCATGCAGCGGGTTGAGCTGGACGAAGCCGGTGCCCAGGGCGCGCCCGGACCAGGCGGCCAGATCGGCGAGGTCACCGAGGTCGCCCATGCCCCAGGACTGCCGGGACAGCAGGGAGTACAGCTGCACCAGGAAGCCGTGGCTGCGGCCGGGCGGCGCGGGCACCCGGTCGGGCGCGACGATCAGCCGGGCGCGGCCGCCGCGGCCGTCGGGGGCCCGTGCGTGCAGCACATGGACACCCAGGGGCAGCCGGGCGAGCGCCGCCGGATCGGGCGCCCCCAGGTCTTCCGCGGCCCCGCCGTCCTCGGTCTCCACCCGCAGGACGGTGCCTTCGGGGAGACGGGCGAGGTCGGGCGGGCGGTCCGGGCGGGCGACGACGGTGCGGGGAAGCAGTGCGCGGCCCGCGCCGTCCTCGTACGCGGCCAGGGCGGCGCGTACGGCGTGCGGGGTCGACGCATCGACTCCCAGTGCGGCGAGCACGGCGACGACGGTGTCGTCGCCGATCTGGACGCTCCTGCCCGGCGAGGGTTCGTAGGAGGTGGCGATGCCGTGCAGCCGGGCGAGCCGCGCGCGGCCCATGGGTCCTCAGACCTCCATGGACTCCGTGCCCATGCCCGCGGCCGTCGGCTCGCTGGTCAGCGGCAGCTCGGCGGCGATCGGGACCTCACTGGTCAGCGGCGCGGCGTCGGCGAGCGGGGGCTCGCTGGTCAGGGGCGGCTCGACGAAGCTGTAGGAGCCGGAGCCGTCGAGGCCGGAATCGGGGTCGGACACCCCGTCGAAGATGTCGGGCTCCATCGTCGCACCTCCCGGTTTGGAGGACAGAGCGTCGAGGAGCAGCTGAGCGGATGCGGCCACGAGGGCCTCCCGTTCATCGGTAATGGGACACGTGGGCTCTACCCACTCGACACGATCGCAGACGCATCTGCTCACGAAACGTGACCCACGTCACATTATGCCTCACGCAGGCGATTTCACTGCGGGGAACAACGACAGGCGCAGAGAACGCGGAGAAACGGGGCATCGGGACGAAAGTTCTGCGGACCTGCGAGGCCGCGCACACCCGCCCGCGGCACCGGCCGCACCCCGCGCGCGGCCGGCCGTCCGGTACCCCCGCCGATGCCTGGTTGACACCCGAACCGCCACAATGGTGGGCTCACGGCCGAAGGTCTGTCCGAACGGGCATCGGCGGGAAAAACGGGGTTGCCGGTGCAGACCGGCAAGTGTGGGACGGGGACGAGGAGCAGCCGTGCGAGGCCGGGGCGTATGGAGCGTCGGAAGTATCGGTAGGAGCGGCAGGGGGAACGGCGCGGGCGCCCGTGCGCGGGTGGCAGGCACCACCGCGCTGGCCGCCGCGGTCATCGGAGGTCTGCTCGGCGGGGTACCCAGCGCCCAGGCGGCGCCCGCGGACCTCGCCATCGGCGCCCCCGACCAGCCGGAACGGCCGGCCGGCGCCGGGCAGGCGCCCGCCGTCTGGCCGCGCCCGCAGTCGATGCAGGAGCTCGGCGACGCCGTGCCGCTCGGCCGCGAGGCGACGCTGGTGGTCGCGCCGGACACCGATCCCTACGCGCTGGACGTGCTGCGGGGCCTGCTGCGGGACGCCGGGGTGCACACGGTGCACCGCACGGCCCCCGGAGACCGGCTGCCCGCGGCCGGGCCGGTGATCCGGGTCGGCGGCAAGCAGGCCGCGGACGCGCTGCGGGCACTGCGGGCACCGGCCCGCGGGGATCTGCCCGCCGGCGGCTACCGGCTCGCCGTGGGCAAGGTCGCAGGACGCGACACCGTCGCCCTCGACGGCGTCGGCCCCGACGGCCTCTTCCACGCCGCGCAGACACTGCGGCAGCTGGTCACCGACGGCGCACACCGAGAGCTGGCCTCGGTGGCCGTACGGGACTGGCCCGGCACGGCGGTGCGCGGCACCACCGAGGGGTTCTTCGGGCAGCCCTGGACCCAGGCCCAGCGGCTCGCCCAGCTGGACTTCATGGGCCGCACCAAGCAGAACCGCTATCTGTATGCGCCCGGCGACGACCCGTACCGCCAGGCCCGGTGGCGCGACCCCTACCCGGCCGACCGGCGCGCCGAATTCCGGGCGCTGGCCGAGCGGGCCAAGGCCAATCACGTCACGCTGGGCTGGGCCCTCGCGCCGGGCCAGGCGATGTGCCTGTCGTCCGAGGAGGACCTGCGGGCGCTGCGGCGCAAGGTGGACGCGATGTGGGCGCTGGGCGTGCGCTCCTTCCAGCTCCAGTTCCAGGACGTCAGCTACAGCGAATGGCACTGCGACACCGACGCGGAGACCTTCGGCAAGGGGCCACAGGCCGCGGCCCAGGCACAGGCCCGGGTCGCCGATGCGCTCGCCGACCATCTGGCACGGCGGTACCCGCAGGCCGAGCCGCTGTCGCTGATGCCGACCGAGTACTACCAGGACGGCTCGACGGCGTACCGCCGGGCGCTGTCCGATGCGCTCGGCGACCGGGTCGAGGTGGCCTGGACCGGCGTCGGCGTGGTCCCGCGGACCATCACCGGCGGGGAGCTGTCCACCGCCCGCCAGGCGTTCGGCCACCCGCTGGTCACCATGGACAACTATCCGGTCAACGACTACGCCCAGGACCGGATCTTCCTCGGCCCCTACCAGGGCCGTGAGCCGGCCGTCGCGACCGGCTCCACCGCGCTGCTCGCCAACGCCATGGAGCAGCCGCTCGCCTCCCGTATCCCGCTGTTCACGGCCGCCGACTACGCGTGGAACCCGCGCGCCTACCACCCGGCGCAGTCCTGGGACGCGGCCATCGACGATCTGGCGGGCGGCGATCCGCGGGCCCGTGCCGCGCTGCGCGCGCTGGCCGGCAACGCCTCGTCCTCGCTGCTGGACCGGACCGAGTCGCGCTATCTGCGGCCCCTGATCGACCGCTTCTGGAAGGCCCGCGAGGCGGCGGTCAACCACGGCCGGCCCGGCCGGGACCCGGATCTGGCCAAGGCGGCCAAGGCGCTGCGGGCCGCGTTCCACACCATGAGCACCGCGCCCCGGGACCTGCACTCGGACCTGGCCGCCGAGATCCGTCCGTGGGCCGAGCAGCTGGCCCGCTACGGCAGCGCCGGCGAACAGGCCGTGGACACGCTGATGGCACAGGCCGATGGCGACGGCGACGCCGCCTGGTCGGCCCAGCGCACGGTGGAGCGGCTGCGCGAGGCGTGCGCGCACAGCCCGGCGACGGTCGGCAAGGGGGTGCTGGCACCGTTCCTGGAGCGGGCGATGACCGAGGCCGACGCCTGGACCGGCGCCCGCCACGACACCACCCGGCCCGACGACGACACCGGCCCGACGTCCCTGACCGTCCCCTTCGAGCGGGCCCGCCCGCTGGCCGCGGTCACCGCGCTGACCGATCCGGGCGCGGCCGCCGGCGCCGTCTCCCTGGAGGCGCATGTCCCGGGTGAGGGCTGGCGCCGCCTCGACCGGCTCTCCGCCAGCGGCTGGACCGAGTCGAAGACGCCCCGGCTGCGCGCCGACGCGATACGGCTGACCTGGGCGAAGGGCGTGGACGTGCCGTCCGTGCACGCCTTCACCCCGTGGTTCGACGACACCCCGGCGGCCGGGCTCGAACTGTCCCGCAAGGAGTCGGACGCGCAGACCGGCGGCACCGCGACGGTGGACGCCCTGATCTTCTCCCGCCGCCCCGGCGACGTCCGCGAGAAGCTCACGGTCAAGGCACCCAAGGGCTTCACCGTGCACGCCCCCAAGGAGGTCACCGCACCGCGTGGCGGCACCGCCACGGTCCGCATCACGGTCGACGTCCCCGAGGGCACCCCCTCCGGGACGTATGAGATCCCGGTGGAATTCGGCGGCGCGCGGCAGACGCTGACCGTGCGGTCGTATCCGCGCACCGGCGGCAAGGACCTGGCGCACGGCACCGTCGCCACCTCCTCCGGGGACGAGACCGCCGACTTCCCGGCCTCGGCGGCCACCGACGGCAACCCCAGGACCCGCTGGTCCTCCACCGCCGAGGACGGCGCCTGGCTCCAGTTCGCGCTGGCCCATCCCACCCGCCTGGGCCGGCTCGTCCTGAACTGGCAGGACGCCTACGCCACCCGCTACCGCGTCCAGGTCTCGCCGGACGGCCGCAGCTGGCGCACGGCGGCCACGGTCCGGGACGGCAAGGGCGGCCGCGAGTCCGTCCGGATGGACGCCAAGGACGCCCGGTTCGTCCGCATCCAGGGCGACAAGCGGGCCACCCGCTTCGGCTACTCGCTGTGGTCGGTGGAGGCGTACGCGGTCACGGACCACAAGTGAACGGCGAGCGCGATGGCTGTCGTGGCGTGCCACGGGTGAACGGCGAGCGCGCTGACCGCCGTCGCGGGCCACGGGTGAACGGCGAGTGCCGTGACGGCCGTCGCGGGCCACGGGTGGGCCGTACGCCATGAAGGCTGCCGTCGCGCACCGTGGATGAACCCCACCACAGAGACGGTGCGGGCTGCCGTCGTGGGCGCCGCGAGACCCTCGTCACCACGGCGGTCGGCCATGGGGCGAGGGTCCGGCGGCGTCCGCCCCGGCCGGAGCGAGACGTTCGACACCACGGTCAGAGACGGAAAAACCCGGACCTACGCCGATACGGCCTCGATCCGGGCAAGGGCGTCATCCGCGCCGTACGGCTGCAAATACGGCAGCCAGCGCGGGTCCCGATGGCCCGTGCCGATGATCCGCCACGCCAGTCCTGACGGCGGGGCGGGCTGATGCCGCAACCGCCAGCCGATCTCGGCGACATGGCGGTCGGCCTTGACGTGGTTGCAGCGCCGGCAGGCGGCGACGACGTTTTCCCAGGTGTGCTGACCTCCGCGGCTGCGCGGGATGACGTGGTCGACGCTGGTTGCGACGCCACCGCAGTACATACAGCGCCCGCCGTCACGGGCGAACAGCGCCCGGCGGGTCAAGGGAACGGGGCCGCGAAAGGGCACCCGCACAAACCGCTTCAAGCGGACCACGCTCGGAGCAGGGATGACATGGGTCGCGCTGTGCATCAGGGCGCCGGACTCCTCAAGGCTCACAGCCTTCTCATTGAGTACGAGGATGAGCGCGCGGCGGAGCGGTACGACGCCGAGCGGCTCGTACGACGCGTTGAGGACCAGGACATGCGGCACGGGTGCCTCCTTGTACGCCGGCGGCGCGTGGCTCGCGCCGGGACGATCTCCCCACAGTGTCCCCCGGTGCCTGCGGAGAGCGCCACCATGACCGAGTAACGGGTCGGAGGTGTTTTCCACCACACACCGGCACGTCCGACCGGATTCGGCTCATTCCGGCCCCCGCACAACTATCCGACTCGAACAAGGGCGCGGACCGCTCCCGTTGCCCCGTTAGTGTGGATGGTCTGCCCGGTTCCTGCGGTCCCACCGAGGCCCGGGTCTGCTGTCCCACACGGAAGGTTCGACTGTGTTCTGGTCCGCTTCGCCGGTCGCCGCCGCGCCCCTGAGCGCCGTCCCGCCCGGCTCATCCGGCCCGACGTCGCTCGACGACGCCACTCAGAAGGCCACCAACGCCGCCGGCTGGGTGCAGGAGAACTGGGGGACGTGGCTCACGTCCGGCCTGCAAATCGTGCTGATCATCGTGATCGCGGTGGTGCTGCGGCATGTGATCCGCCGCACCATCACCAAGTTCATCGAGCGGATGAACCGCACCGCGGCCGCCGCCCAGGGCACCGCGCTGGGCGGGCTGCTCGTCAACGCCGAGAGACGCAGGCAGCGCTCCGAGGCCATCGGCTCGGTGCTGCGCAGCGTCGCCTCCTTCGTGATCATGGGCACCGCCGCCCTGACGGTGCTCTCCGTCCTGAAGATCAACCTGGCACCGCTGCTGGCCAGCGCCGGTGTGGCCGGTGTCGCCATCGGTTTCGGCGCCCGCAACCTCGTCACCGACTTCCTCTCCGGCGTCTTCATGATCCTTGAGGACCAGTACGGCGTCGGCGACGAGATCGACGCGGGCGTGGCCACCGGTACGGTCATCGAGGTCGGCCTGCGCGTCACCAAGCTGCGCGGCCCCAACGGCGCGATCTGGTACATCCGCAACGGCGAGGTCAAGCGGATCGGCAACCTGAGCCAGGGCTGGTCCACCGCCGCCGTGGACGTCGTGCTCGCCGCCGACCAGGACCTGGAACGCGCCCGCGAGACCATCACCCGGGCCGGCGAGGAGATGTCCAAGGCCGAGCCCTGGAACGAGCGGCTGTGGGAGCCGGTGGAGGTCCTCGGCCTGAGCGAGGTGCACCTCGACACGGTCACCATCAGCGTTTCGGCCAAGACCATGCCCGGCAAGGCCCTGGGCGTGGAGCGCGAACTGCGCTGGCGCATCAAGCACGCCCTGGACGCCGCCGGTGTCCACCTCGCCCCGCGCCCGGCCCCCGAGGACGAGGAAGAGGAAGCCGCGGACCCCGCCGCCGGCATAGCCGCCCCCTCGGCCCTCAACAACCCGCTGTCCCCGCAGTCCATGGCGACCAGCCCGATCACGTCGCCGTCGAAGATGGGGAAGTAGGCCGGTGATCCGGGCCTGAGGGCCCGGACCGCGCTGTGGAGGGGCGTACCGCCTCATCGTCGGTACGCCCCTTTTGTCGCGCTCTCCGGCGCGCCCCCTCCTCTCCCTGCCCCTCCCACCGCGCCCGTTCCGCCTCCCGCCGCGCCCGCCCGCGCAGGGGCAAGTCGCCGCGCCCCACCCATTGACGCCGCCCCGGCCCGCGGCCTACCTTCCTTTTCATCAATTGGAAGGTTTCCTAACAGATGCTGGCGGGCGTTCCGGCCGCCGGGCGAACGGGGTGACGGTCATGGCCGGTGGGCAGAGCGCGCAGGGGACGCCCGGGACGCCGCGGGTGTTGCGGGTCATGAACGACCGGGCGGCGCTCGATCTGCTGGTGTCGCAGGGCCCGCTGACCCGTACGCAGATCGGGGAGCTGACCGGGCTGTCCAAGCCCACCGCCTCGCAGCTGCTGGCGCGGCTGGAGGCCGCGGGGCTGGTGCGGACCACCGGGAATGTGACCGGACGGCCGGGGCCCAGTGCGCAGTTGTACGAGATCAACCCGACGGCGGCGCATATCGCCGCGCTGGCCGTCGATCAGCTGGGGATCACGGCCGCGGTCGCCGACATCACCGGACAGGTGCTCGGGGAGGAGCGGGTCGACACCGGCGCCGTTGCCGAGGACGCGCCCCACCGGACGGCGCAGCTGGTCGCGAGGGCCGTCGACGGGGCGCTGGCCAAGGCCGGGCTGGGGCGCGAGGAGCTGCACGGGGCGGTGATCGGCACACCCGGTGCACTGGACCCGCAGACCGGGCGGCTGCGCTATGCGCCGCATCTGCCGGGCTGGCACTCGCGGGCGCTGAAGGAAGAGCTGGCCGAGGTGCTGGGCACGCCGATCACGATCGAGAACGATGTGAATCTGGCGGCGGTCGCCGAACAGCACGACGGGGCCGCCCAGGACTTCGACGACTTCGTGCTGGTGTGGGCCGACGAGGGGGTCGGCGCCGCCATCGTGCTGGGCGGTCAGCTGCTGCGCGGGGCCACCGGCGGCGCGGGCGAGATCGGCTATATGCCGCTGCCCGGCGCCCCGTTGGCCCGTGGCGGGGACCACAGCGCCGCACAGGCGGACGCCGGCGGCGGCTTCCAGCGGCTCGTCGGCTCGCCCAGCGTGATCGAGCTGGCCCGGGAGTACGGGGTCGCCGGGGTCCGGACGGTCGCCGGGGCGATGGCGCATGACGAGGTCCGTGCCGAGATCGCGCGGCGGCTGGCGACCGGGATCGCGGCGGTGGTCGCGGTCGTCGACCCACGGCTGGTGGTGCTCTCCGGCGAGGTCGCCCAGGCCGGTGGGGAGACGCTGCGCGCCCTGGTCGAGGAGGAGTTCACCGGGCTCGCACTGCCCCGCCCCACGCTGCGGCTGAGCCATATCGACGGCCCTGCGATCCTCATCGGCGCGCTGCGGACGGCGCTCGCGGACGCGCGCGAGGCGGTGTTCCACACCGGCTGAGCGCCACGCCCCGGGGCACGGTGCCGTCGCCCGGACCGGCCGTATGTGCCCTTGCCGGACTGCCGCACGTGTCGTTGCCGGGCCGGCCGTACGGAGCCGCCGCCGGGACCCGGCGCACGGGCCGTTGCCGGACCCGCCGCACGGAGCACCACCCGCGTCACTTCCCACTCCCTCCGCAGTAAAGGAAGGCCGCCATGCCGATTCCCCGTCTGCGTATCTGGTTGTCGACGGCGCTGGCCGGTGCCGGGCTGCTCGTGCCGGGCTGCGCCAACCCCGGCGTCGGCAGTGCGCACGACGATCCGGCCGCGCCGGTCACGCTCACGTTCTGGCACGGCTGGTCCACCGCCGGCGAAAGGAAAGCGATCGACGACAGCGTCGCCCGCTTCGAGAAACGTCACCGCAATATCACGGTGAAAGTGGTGCCCAATGTCACCGACGAGACGATGAACCAGGCGCTGCGGGCCGGCGGGGACGACGCACCCGATGTGGTGTCGTCGTTCACCACCAACAATGTGGGGCAGTACTGCTCGTCGGGCATGTGGGTGGACCTCGATCCGTTCCTGAAGAAGACCGGGGTGGACAAGGCGAAGGTCTTCCCCAAGACCTTTCTGGATTACACGAGTTACCAGGGCGAGCAGTGCGCACTGCCGCTGCTCGCCGATTCCTACGGGCTCTACTACAACCAGGACGCGTTCAAGAAGGCCGGGATCACCCGGCCCCCGCACACCATGTCCGAGCTGAAACGGGACGCCGTCAAACTCACCCGGCGGGACAGGAACGGCGCGTACCGACAGGTCGGCTTCATGCCCGACTTCCGCCTCTACCAGAACAGCCCGGACCGGATGTTCGCCCAGTGGGGGCCGGTCTACTTCGACAAGAACGGGAAGTCCCGGCTCGCCGGGGATCCAGCGAGCCAGGAATTCTTCACCACCGCACGCGAGTTGATGGACGCCCAGGGCGGCTACCGGCCGCTGGAGAAATTCCGGACCACCTTCGGCGACGAGATGTCCGCACAGAACGCCTTTCTGACGCAGAAGCTGGCCATGCACATGGACGGCGAGTGGCGCGGACTGATGCTCCGCCGGGCAAAGGCCCGCTTCGCCTGGGGCACCGCGCCGATGCCGGTGCCGGACGACCGGGCGGACACCTACGGCCGCGGCTATCTCACCGGGACCGTCGCCGGTATCGCGCACAGCAGCCGGCACCAGAACGCGGCGTGGGAGCTGGTGAAATTCCTGACCGTGAACACCGATCAGGTGGTCCGGTTCGCCAATGCCATCCATAACGTGCCGTCGACGCGTGCGGCACTGAAATCGCCCCGGCTGGACACCGATCCGACGTTCCGCACCTTCCTCGATATCGCGCGGAATCCGCACAGCGTGGCACTTCCGCCGTCCGTCAACGGCGGGCAGTACGTCACCGCGCTCCAGGACTTCTCCTACCGCGTCGAGGCCGGACAGGTCCACGATCTCGACGCGGGCCTGCGCGGACTCGACGCCCAGATCGACTCCGACACCCTTCAGTCCGAGAACTGACGGAGAACCGCCATGGCATCCACCGGCCTCGTGCCTCCCGCACTACGACGAAAGCGCACCCGCGAGCGGCTGCGTACCCTCGGATTCCTCTCCCCCTGGCTCGTCGGCTTCACGGTCTTCTTCGGTTATCCGCTGATCGCCACCGTCTACTTCTCGTTCGTGCACTACAACCAGATCGAGCCCCCGGAATTCGTGGGGCTGCGGAACTGGAAATACGTGCTGACGCAGATGCCGCTGTTCGGGCCCGCACTGTGGAACACCCTGTGGCTGGTCGTGGTGATGGTCGCGCTGCGGGTGGTCTTCGGACTGGGCATCGGCATCCTCGTCACGAAAATAAAGTCGGGGCCCGGCCTGTTCCGTACGGCCTTCTATCTGCCGTATCTGGCGCCTCCGGTGGCGGCCACCGTGGCGTTCGTCTTCCTGCTCAATCCCGGCACCGGGCCCGTCAACGAAATCCTCGGAGCGGTCGGCCTCCCCGCGCCCTCCTGGTTCAACGACCCCGGATGGGCCAAACCGTCCCTGGTGATGCTGTCCCTGTGGGGCATCGGCGACCTGATGGTGATCTTCATGGCGGCGCTGCTGGACGTCCCCAGGGAGCAGTACGAGGCCGCCGAGCTGGACGGGGCCGGCGCCTGGGGGAAGTTCCGCTATGTCACCTGGCCGTTCCTCACGCCGATCGTGATGTTCGCGGTGGTCACCGGCGTCGTCCAGACCATGCAGTACTACACCCAGGCGCTGGTCGCCGGAAAGCTCGCCTCCGGCGTCTCCATCGGCCCCGGCACGGTCATCCAGCCCGGCTACCCGGACCACTCCACCCTCACCGTCCCGCAGCTCGTCTACTCCCTGGGCTTCCAGAACTTCAACACCGGCGCGGCGTGTGCGCTCTCCCTCGTGCTGTTCGTCATCGCCATGGCCGTCACCACCCTGCTGCTGCGCAAGCGCGCCGGCCTGCTCCCGGCGGAGGACTGATCCGAGATGACCACCACGACCCTCACCACGCGCCGCGCCCCGTCCCGCAGCGGCACCACCGGGGACCCGGCCGCCCGCGCCCGTGCCCGCCGCACCCGGCTGCTGCACTGGATCGCCGTCCACACCGTCGCCGTCGCCGCCGCGCTCTTCTTCGTGCTGCCGTTCGTGTTCGTCTTCCTCACCTCTGTGATGAGCGACGACCAGGCGATGAGCGGCGAGTTGTGGCCCCACGAGTGGCACTGGTCCCACTACGTCACCGTCTTCCGGACCCCCGGATTCCTGGACTGGTGGAAGAACTCCCTGCTGTACGCGGGACTGGGCACCCTCTTCACCGTCTGCTCGGCCGTCCCCGTCGCCTATGCCCTCGCCAAGTTCCGCTTCCGCGGCCGGCGTACCGCGCTCCTTCTGGTCATCTCCACGATGATGCTGCCGCCGCAGGTCGTCGTGATCCCGATGTATCTGGTCTGGGCGCAGCAGCTGCATCTGGCCGGCTCGCTGTGGCCGCTGATCATCCCGATGGCGTTCGGCGACGCGTACTCGATCTTTCTGCTGCGGCAGTTCCTGCTGACCATCCCGCAGGAGTACCTCGAATCGGCGAAGGTCGACGGCTGCGGTGAGCTGCGCACCCTGCTCCAGATCATCGTGCCGATGGCCAGGCCCGGTATCGCCGCCATCGCCCTCTTCCAGTTCTTCTCCTGCTGGAACGACTACTTCGGCCCGCAGGTCTACGCCGCACAGAACCCGGCCTCCTGGACGCTCTCCTACGGGCTGGAGTCCTTCAAGAGCGCCCACAGCGTCAACTGGAACCTCACCATGGCCGCGACGGTGCTGGTCATGGCGCCGGTCCTGCTCGTTTTCTTCTTCGCACAGAAGGCCTTCGTCGAAGGCGTCACGCTCACCGGAGTGAAGGGCTGATCCTGCATGCCGTCTCCCGAGGGACGCACCCCGCACCCCCGCCTCAAACTCGCCGTGATCGGCGGCGGCTCCACCTACACCCCCGAACTCATCGACGGCTTCGCGCGGCTGCGTGACGTCCTGCCGCTGGAGGAACTCGTCCTCATCGACCCGGCCGCCGACCGGCTGGAGCTGGTGGGCGGCCTGGCCCGGCGGATCTTCGCCAAGCAGGGGCACCCGGGCCGGATCTCCTGGACCGGCGACCTGGACGCCGGGGTCGACGGCGCGGACGCCGTGCTGCTGCAACTGCGCATCGGCGGCCAGGCCGCCCGCAACCAGGACGAGACCTGGCCGCTGGAGTGCGGCTGCGTCGGCCAGGAAACCACCGGTGCCGGCGGCCTCGCCAAGGCGCTGCGCACCGTCCCCGTCGTCCTCGACATCGCCGAACGCGTACGCCGCCGCAACCCCGGCGCCTGGATCGTCGACTTCACCAACCCCGTCGGCATCGTCACCCGGGCACTGCTCACCCACGGCCACAAGGCCGTCGGGCTGTGCAATGTCGCCATCGGCTTCCAGCGCACCTTCGCCGCACTGCTGGGCGTCTCCCCCGGCCAGGTCGAGCTGGAACACGTCGGCCTCAACCACCTCACCTGGGAGCGGGCGGTACGCGTCGGGGGCGAGGACGTCCTCCCCCGGCTGCTGGCGGAACACGGCGACGCCCTCGCCGACGACCTGCGCATGCCGCGCCCGCTCCTCGACCGCCTCGGCGTCGTCCCCTCCTACTACCTGCGCTACTACTACCAGCACGACGCGGTCGTACGGGAGTTGCGCAGCAAGCCCTCCCGCGCCGCGGAGGTCGCCGCCATCGAGCAGCAGCTCCTGGGCATGTACGGCGACCCGGCACTCGACGAGAAGCCGGAGCTGCTGTCCCGGCGCGGCGGCGCCTTCTACTCGGAGGCCGCGGTGGCGCTCACCTCCTCCCTCCTGCGCCACACCCAGGACACCCAGATCGTCAACGCCCTCAACCGCGGCACCCTGCCCTTCCTGCCCGACGACGCGGTGATCGAGGTGCCCGCGACCGTGGACTCCACGGGCGCCACCCCTCTTCCCGTACGCCCCCTGGAACCGCTGTACGCCGGACTGGTCGCGAACGTCACCGCCTACGAACACCTCGCCCTGGAGGCCGCGCTGTGGGGCAGGGACGGCCGGAAGGCCGACCGGGCCGGGGCGCGCAACGCCGTCTTCTCCGCCCTGCTCGCCCACCCCCTCATCGGCCAGGCCGACTACGCGGACCGGCTCACCGACGCACTGATCGCGCACAACCGGGAGCACCTCACGTGGGCCTGACCGGCACGGCGCTCGCCATCGACGCGGGCAACAGCAAGACCGACGTGGCGCTGGTGACCGCGGACGGCGGACTGCTCGGGACGGCCCGCGGCGGTGGTTTCCAGCCACCTGTGGTGGGCGTCGGCCCGGCGGTCGGCGTCCTGGCACCGCTGGTGCGGTCGGTCCTGGACCAGGCCGGGCTGACGGGCCCCGTCGAGCACCTCTCCGCCTTCCTCGCCAACGCCGACCTCCCGGTCGAGGAGGCGGACCTGACCGCGGAGGTCGCGGGCCGGGGATGGGCGCGCACGGTGAGCGTCCGCAATGACACCTTCGCGCTGCTGCGGGCCGGGCTGCCGGACGACGGGGAGCCGGTGGGCGTCGCCGTGGTGTGCGGGGCGGGCATCAACTGCGCAGGGCTCGGTCGCCAGGGGGCCGTCGCGCGCTTTCCGGCCCTCGGCCGCATCTCCGGTGACTGGGGCGGCGGTTCCCACCTCGCCGACGAGGCGCTGTGGTGCGCGGCCCGCGCCGAGGACGGCCGCGGCGAACCGACCGGGCTGGCCCGCGCGCTGCCCGCCCACTTCGGCCTGACCACCATGCCGGAGCTGATCGAGGCCCTCCATCTGCGGATCCTCCCCGACCACCGCCGCCACGAACTGACCCCGCTTCTCTTCGCCGTCGCGGCTTCCGGCGACCCGGTCGCCCGCGGCATCGTGGTCCGCCAGGCGGAGGAGATCGCCCTGCTGGCCGCCATCGCCCTGGAACGCCTCGGCCTCCTCGGCGAACCGGCCCCGGTGGTCCTGGGCGGCGGCGTCCTGGCGGCCCGCCACCCCCTGCTCCACGACCAGATCACCCGGCTCCTCTCGGAGCGCGCCCCCAAGGCGGTCCCCCATGTGGTCACCGCCCCTCCGGTACTGGGCGCGGCCCTCGACACCCTGGACCGCACGGGGGCGGAGCCGGGCGCTTACGGGCGGTTGAGGGGAGCTTGGGGGTAGGGCGGGGCGGGCGTGTCGGGGGCTTCCCCGGCGATCAGTCGTCCAGCGGAAGCGCGAGGTCCCGTACGTGTCCGGCGAGGAGGAGGACCGCAGCGTCCACGGCGGCCTGGGGGTCCTGGGCACGGATGGCGTCGGCGAGGCGGGAGTGCGGATCGTCGGGGGCCGCGGTGGCGGTGTCCAGGCAGGCGGCGCGGCGGAGCTCCTCGCGCAGGGCGGCGCTCAGGGAGCGGTAGATGTCGGCGAGGACGGGGTTGTCGCTCGCCTCGGCGACCAGGACGTGGAACTCGGCGTCGGCGGCGGTGAACGCCTCGCTCTCGTGCGTGGCGAGGGCGGCCCTGCGGCGGGCCAGCGCGGCTTCGATACCGGCGAGTTGGGCGTTCGTACGGTGCTTGGCGGCCTGGCGGGCGGCGACCACGTCGAGGCCCTGGCGGACCTGGGTGACATGGCTGAGCTCGGCGCGTTCGAGGCGGCGGCGGAGGGCGACCGCGCTGTCGTCGTCGGAGATCACGAACGTGCCGTCGCCCTGCCGGGGCTCCAGGAGGCCGGAGTGCACCAGGGACCGTACGGCTTCGCGGACCGAGGCGCGGCTGACCCCGAGGGTTTCGGAGAGCGCGCTCTCGGGCGGGATACGGCTGCCCACCGGCCAGCTGCCGTTCACGATCTGCGTGCGGATCTCGTCGGTCGCGGTCTCCACGAGCGACACCCTGCCCTTGCGGACCGACTGCACGAGATCACTCCCCCTCTTCGGCGCGGTGTCCGGAGGCGCGGTGTCCGGGCTCCGGCATCGCCTGATGTCTGATGACTCTCCCGTCCACTCTAGAGGGTGGTGGCGGGCCCCGCCGTGGATCGCGATCCGAACAAGATCGGGGCAATCGCGGTGTGTGTGTCAGCGGCTACGGACATACTGCTGCCCATGCACCAGTCCTTCTCGTGAGCGCTCCCGGGCGCCCGGCGCGGGGGCCGGTCCCGAAGTCAGCGCCCAGGGGGAGGTTCCGTGTCGGCCACCAGCGTGTCGTCCACCCATGCGTCACCGCCCGTCACGGGACGCAAAACGGCCTGGGCCGAGGGGCTGGACGAGCTGCGCGCCGCGGCGACGACCGAGCCGGGCAGGCTGCGGGTGATCGGTGCCTTACTGGCCCTGCTGGTGGTGGTGTTCGGCGCGGTCACGGCCTGGCAGATCGCGGACCGGGCGGCGGCCGCGGACGACGTGGTGACGCACAGCCAGCCGCTGACCTCGGACGCGGCGAGCATCTACCGGTCCCTGGCGGACGCCGACACGACGGCCGCGGCGGGCTTTCTGGCGGGTGACAAGGAGAGCGTGGCGACGCGTGAGCGGTACGCCACCGATATCTCCACGGCCTCCGCGCTGCTGGTCAAGGCCGCGGCCAACAGCGGGGGTTCGGACGGTGCGGGCGCGCAGATAGCGAAGCTCAACAGCCGGCTGCCGCGCTATACGGGGCTGGTGGAGACGGCGCGGGCGAACAACCGGCAGGGGCTGCCGCTGGGCGGTGCGTATCTGCGGTACGCCAATGAGCAGATGCGCAAGGAACTCCTCCCGGCCGCACGGGCGTTGTACGACGCGGAGACGGACCGGCTGGCGGCGGACTACGGCGCGGCGGAGGCGCGGCCGTGGTTCGCGCTGGCGGCGGGAGTGGTGGCGATCGGTGCGCTGGGGTGGGCGCAGCGGCGGCACTACCGGCGCACGAACCGGGTGTTCAACCGGGGCCTGCTGGCGGCGACGGCCGCGTCCGTCGTGGTGTTGGTGTGGCTGGCGGCGGGGCATACGGTGGCGCGTGCGGCGCTGACCGGTTCGTACGAGCACGGCGCCCGGTCGCTGCGGGTGCTCAACGAGGCACGGATCGATGCGCTACAGGCGCGCGGGGACGAAAATCTGACGCTGGTGGCGCGCGGTGCGGTACTGACCGACGGCCAGGAGGATTTCTACGAGGCCGGTTTCCGTTCCGGGATGGCGGATCTGGCGGGCGGGGGCGAGCACGGTGCGGCGGCGAAGAGCAGGCTGGGAGCGGCGCTGGCCCTGGCCGACGACGAGGCGGGACGGCGTCCGGTGCGTACGGCGCTGACGCAGGTGCGGCAGTGGCAGGTGCGGCACGGCGCGGCGCGGGCCGCGGACGACCAGGGCGATTACGAGCGGGCGCTGGCCAAGGTGATCGGCACGGGCGGGTCGACCGGGGAGTCCTTCGACCGGGTGGCTGCCGGGCTCCAGCAGGCGCTGGTGCATGAGCAGGAGGAGTTCCGGTCGGCGGCGGACTCCGGGCGCGGGGCGCTGGGCGGGCTGCCGGTGGGGGCCGGGGTGCTGGCGGGGCTGGCGGCGGTCGGCGCGGTGCTGGGGATCGGCCGCAGGCTGGCGGAGTACCGGTGATGAGGCCTGGCGAGAGGGGCATACGGGTGCGCGCGCGAGACCTGGTGAATCTGCGTGCCGTCCTGGCGCCGGTCGCGGCCGGGGTGTGTGTGATGGCGGCGACCGCCGCCGTGCTGGTGCCGGCGCTGGGCGGCGACGCGGAGCGGGCCGGCCGCGGTCATGGCGGGGTCTCGTCACCCACGGCGACGCACCGGGCGTACGGCCCGGGGGCGGCGCCGGCCACTCCGGCCGTCGCACCGTGCACGGCGCAGAACGCCGCGGAGAGTCTGCGGCCGTCGCCGGACGACGGTACGGCCGTGACGCGGATCAAGGAGAAGGGCCAGCTGGTCGTCGGGGTCGACCAGAACACCTACCAGTGGGGGTACCGCAATCCGGCGACCGGCACGCTCCAGGGCTTCGACATCGATCTGGCGCGGGCGATCGCCGAGGACATCCTGGGGCCGCACCCCAAGGTGGTCTTCAAGGCGGTGCCGACCAACCAGCGGATTCCGGCGCTGCGGAAGCGGTCGGTCGACATGGTGGTGCGGACGATGACGATCAACTGTGCGCGGAAGCGGCAGGTGGCGTTCTCGACCTCGTACTTCCAGGCGGGGCAGCAGGTGCTGGCCCCGGTCACCTCCAAGATCAAGGCGTTCGACGATTCGCTGCGGGGCAAGCGGGTGTGCACGGCGGCGGGTTCGACGGGCGAGACCGAGCTGACGGCGCAGCGGCACGGCGCGAAAGTGCTGACGGTGCCCAGCCAACTCGACTGTCTGGTGCGGCTCCAGCTGGGCCAGGCGGATGCGGTGGTCACGGACAGCGCGCTGGCGGCGGCGCAGGCGGCGCAGGATCCGGCGGTGGAGCTCAAGGGCGAGCCGTTCACGGACGAGTCGTACGGCGTGGCGATGAACAAGGACGACACGGATCTGGTGCGGCGGGTGAACAAGGTCCTGGACGACTACCGGGGCGGCGGTGCCGACAGCCGCTGGATGAAGGCGTACCGCACCTGGCTGAAAGCCGATCTGCCGGGCATATCGGGGCCGCCGTCGCCGGAGTACAGCGACTGAACGCTCCTTGGAGCGGAGTACCGCCACTGGGCGCCACGGGAGGGCCGGATGCCGTCACTATGGAACAGGACGTGGGAGGAGCAGACCGCAGCGGCCGCCCGGCCGCAGCAAACGCCGTGCACCGTACGCGTATTGGAGAGGTGATCGATGGGGGTCCCTGGACCCTTTCCCGGTTCTCCGGGGAGGCCCGATGCCCCGGTGCTGGACCGGGAGGAGGTGGACCGTGCCCTGGCGCGGCTCGGCGCCGAGTACGAGGCGATCGAGACGTCGCTGCTCGCGTTGCAGGACCACGCGGGTCGCCGGCTGCTGGAGGGCGCCGATCTGGCCGGCACCACCAAGGAGCGCTGGGCCGCCGCGGAGCGGTCCATCACGGTCCTGTGGTCGCTGTTCGATGCGTATACGGCGGCGCTGGAGGAGGCGCGTGAGCTGCGGGCGCGGCGCCGCTGGCCGTCCCCGGAGGACCTGGCGGAGCTGACGGAGCTGCTGCACGGCGACGCGGTGACGGTGCCGGGCGCGGCCGCGGCCGGCGGCGGCGCGGAGAGCGGTCCGGCGCGGCTGAGCGAACGCTTCAGTCTGGAGGGGCTCGTCGAGCGGATGAACGGGCTGTACGCGCGGTCGCTGGATGTCATCGTGGCCGCCGACGCGGTCTGGCTGGCGCTGCCGGCCCGTATAGACCTGCTCTCGGCCGAGTTGCAGCGCACCCGTTCGCTGGCGCATTCGGTGGGGGTGCGGCCCGGTGAGCATCCGGCGGGCGATGACCTGGAGCGGATCACGGACGAGCTGGTGCGGCTGCGTGCCCAGGTGATAGCGGATCCGCTGGCGTTCTGGCTGTCGTCGTCGACGGGGAGTTCGGCGCCGGGCGGGGGCCGTGCGGACACCGCGCGCTATGACCGTGCGGCCCGTGCGCTGGAGGACATCCGGCGTGAGGTGGCGGCGGTGCTGGACGTGCGGCAGGACGCGGAGCGGCGGCTGATGCAGCTGCGTGACGTGCTGTCGCGGGCGGACCGCACCCTGACCGAGGCCCGGCAGGCCCGCGGTGAGGTGCTGGCGAAGATCGCCGCGTCGGAGGTCCCTGCCGTCAGCGGCCCGTCGACGGCGCTGCACGAGCAGTTGGCGGCGGCCGCCGAGTACCGCAGGCGGTCCCAGTGGCACCGGCTGTCGCCGCTGCTGGACAGCCTGGAGGAGCGGGCGGAGGACGAACTCCACCGCGCCCGGGAGTCGTTGACGGCGGTGACCGCGCCGCTGGCGGTGCGGGCCGAGCTGCGCGGCCGGCTGGACGCGTACAAGGCGAAGGTGGGGCGCCACGGCATGGCGGAGGATCCGCTGCTGACGGAGCGCTATGACGTGGCGCGCCGGATGCTGTGGAGCGCGCCGTGTGATCTGCGGGCGGCCGGGCAGGCGGTGTGGCGCTATCAGCAGGCGGCGGCGGAGGCGATGGTTCCGCCGCAGCTGGAGGGGAGAGGGGAGTCGTGACGGAGCGGGCCGACGAGCGCTGCCAGCGGCGGGACTGCGCGGGCGGTTACGAGGATGTCGGCAGTGGTGAGCTGTACTGCGACGTGTGCGGTCTGGCGCCGGTGGTCTCGTCGGGCGGTCTGGTGTCCTCGCCGCCCACGGGCCTGACGGGCCGGGCGCTCGCGGGCGGCACGGCCGGCCGTGAGGCGGCGGGGGCGCTGCTGACGGTCCCCTCCCCCGGGCCCGGTTCGGGCCGCAGCGCGCCGTCCCGCCCGTCGGCGTCCCGGCGCTCGGTGTCCGGGCGGCTCTCGCGCGCGGTGTCGGGCGGTGGTCCGACGCGCGGCGTCTCGGCGGTGTCGGTGCACAGTTCGGGCAGCGGTTCGTCCTCCGGGGCGGCGCGCGGGCGGCTGGGCGCCGGCCTGGTGGCGGTGCCGGAGGTGCCGCGGCCCGATCCGCGTGCGGCGGTGCTGGAGCATGCCGAGGTCCCGGAGCGCAAGCGGTTCTGTAGCCGGACGGACTGCGGGGCGCCGGTGGGCCGGGGGCGCGGTGAGCGGCCGGGCCGTACGGAAGGGTTCTGCACCAAGTGCGGCCATCCGTACAGCTTCATGCCCAAGCTGCGGCCCGGCGACATGGTGCACGGCCAGTACGAGGTCGTGGGCTGTCTGGCGCACGGCGGGCTCGGCTGGATCTATCTGGCGACGGACCATGCGGTCTCCGACCGGTGGGTGGTGCTCAAGGGGCTGCTGGACACCGGCGACGAGGAAGCGCTGGCGGTGGCGATGTCCGAGCGGCGCTTCCTCGCCGAGATCGAGCACGCCAACATCGTGCGGATCTACAACTTCGTGGAGCACCTCGACCGGGCGACGGGCAGCCTCGACGGCTACATCGTCATGGAGTACGTCGGCGGCAAGTCGCTCAAGGACCTCGCCAACGACCGGCGCACCCCCCAGGGCAGGCGCGATCCGCTGCCGGTCGAAGTGGCCTGTGCGTACGGCATCGAGGCGCTGGAGGCGCTCGGCCATCTGCACAGCCGCGGCTATCTCTACTGCGACTTCAAGGTCGACAACGCCATCCAGCAGCACGACCAGCTCAAGCTGATCGACATGGGCGCGGTGCGCAGGATGGACGACCACGAGAGCCCCATCTACGGCACGATCGGCTATCAGGCACCGGAGATCGCCGCGCTGGGCCCGTCGGTCTCCTCCGACCTCTACACCGTCGCGCGCACCCTCGCCGTCCTCACCTTCGACTTCCAGGGCTATACCAACGTCTTCGCGGACTCCCTGCCCGATCCGGACAACATCGAGGTGTTCCGCACCTACGAGTCCTTCTACCGGCTGCTGGTGCGCGCCACGGACCCGGACCGGGCCCGCCGGTTCGCCTCCGCGGAGGAGATGGCCGAGCAGCTGACGGGCGTGCTGCGGGAGGTGGTGGCGCTCCAGTCGGGCGAGCCGCGGCCCGCGCCGTCCTCGCTGTTCGGGCCCGAACTCCGGGTGGTCGACACGGAGCTGATGGCCGCGGCGGAGGGTGACAGTTCGCTGCTGGGCGCGCGTGGGGCGGCGCCGGCGGGCGCTGCTCAACCGGCGCCCGGCGGCCCCGTGCTGCGCCCCCTGGACGTCGCGGGCGCGGCCCTGGCCCTGCCGGTGCCGCGGGTGCATCCGGGTGACCCGAATGCCGGGCTGCTGGCCGGTCTGCTGGCCGCCCCGCCCGCCGAGCTGCTGGACGCGCTGCGCTCCGCGCCCGCCGACTCCCTGGAGATCCGGCTGCGGAAACTGCGCGCCCGCCTGGAGACGGGTGACGGCGCGGCGGCGCAGCAGGTGCTGGAGGCGATCGCGGCGGAGCCCGCGGAGCAGTGGGCCGCCGCGCAGCGGGGCGGTACGGAGCCCGGCACCTGGGGCGCGGACTGGCGGGTGGTGTGGCACCGCGGCCTGGTCGCGCTGACGACCGGTGACCGCGAGAGCGCCGCGCTGGCCTTCGACGCGGTCTACGACGCTTTCCCCGGTGAGCCGGCCCCGAAGCTGGCGCTGGGGATCTGCGCGGAGCTGCTGGGCCAGCTGGACAACGCCGTGGAGTACTACCGCCTGGTGTGGGCGACCGACCGCAGCTACGTCAGCGCCGCGTTCGGGCTGGCCCGGGTGCGGCTGGCGGCGGGCGACCGTACGGGCGCGGTCGAGGCGCTGGAGTCCGTACCGGAGTCGTCCATCCACTACATCGCGGCGCGGATCGCGGCGGTCCGCGCCCGGCTGCGGGAGCGCCCGCCCCGTGATCCGCTGTCGGCGGATCTGCGGGCGGCCGCCGAACAGGTCGAGGCGCTCGCGGACTTCGGTCTGGACGCCGAGCGACGGGAACAACTCACCACCGAGGTACTGGGCAGTGCCCTGGACTGGGTACTCTCCGGTAGCCACGGTGCCGGGCCGGACGGCTGGGCTGCCGTGGGCGAGCGGCCGGTGCTGCTCGGCAGCCCGCTGGACGAGCGCGGTCTGCGGTTCGGCCTGGAGGGGTCGTACCGCATGCTCGCGCGGCTGGCACAGCGTGGTGAGAAAAGGATCGAACTGGTGGAACGGGCCAACCGCTTCCGCCCCAGGACGTGGGTGTGACATGGGTGTGACTGGGCCGTCCCGGTGTCCGGGCTGTGACGAACCGCTCGATGCGGGGGACAACTTCTGCGGGCGGTGCGGCGCCGATCTTCTGACGCCCGCCGTGCCGCCGGCGTACGGCGCGCCCGCGCACGGCGCCCCCGCCGTACCGCCCCTGCCGGCCGCGCCACCGGCGCCCCCCGGTCCGCCGGGGCCGCCCGGTCCGCCGCCGGCACCCGCACCGTCCGCCGCGGCCGCCCGGACCGCTCCGGCCGGCCCGCCGCCCCCGCCGGACCCGCAGGCCCGTCTCCCGTACGGGGACCCGGGCACGCCCCCGATGCCGAGCCACGCGCCGCCGGTGCCCGGCCATGCCCCCGTGGCCGATCCGCGCGTCGCCGGATACGAGGCGGTCGCCGACGCGGCCGCGGAGGCGGCTGCGGGAGCGGGGGCCGGAGCGGGAGCCGGAGCAGGAGCGGGCGCCGAGTCCGGTGCGCCCGTGCCCGGCGCGGCGCCCATCGCCCCGGGCCCGGCATCAGGTACGCCCGGCACGGACCCCGGTGCGCCCGCCGCGGCCGGGGCCCCGTCCGACACCCCCGCTCAGGGCACCCCCGCCCAGGGCACCCCCCTCTGCGCCGCCTGCCGGTCCGGCGCCGTGGGGCCGGACGGCTACTGCGCGCACTGCGGCCACGCCCAGCCCCGCGAACGCGACCACATGGAGCGTGAGTTGGCGGGCATCGCCGCGGTCAGCGACCGGGGCCACCGGCACCACCGCAACGAGGACTTCTTCGCACTCCGCGCCGCCGCCCTCCCCGACGGCACCCCCGCCGTGGTCGCGGTGGTCTGCGACGGCGTCTCCTCGGCGACCCGTCCGGACGAGGCGTCCACGGCGGCGTCCGAGGCCGCCGGCGAGGCCCTCGGGGCATCGCTGCCGCGCGGCGCACATCCCCAACAGGCCATGCACGAGGCCATCCTGGCGGCCTCCTCCGCGGTCGACGCGCTGGCCGCCGACCCCTCCTCGGCGCATGACGAGCACCGTCAGCAGAACGCCCCGGCCTGCACCTTCGTCGGTGCGGTGGTCGGCGGCGGGCTGCTGACCATCGGCTGGGTCGGCGACAGCCGCGCCTACTGGATCCCCAACGACCGTGCGGCGCCGCCCGCCCGGCTCACCGAGGACGACTCCTGGGCCGCCCAGATGGTCGCCAACAACCTGATGTCCGAGGCCGAGGCGAACGCCGACGAACGGGCGCACGCCATCACGGGCTGGCTCGGCGCGGACGCCTACGAAGTCGAGCCACATACCGCCACTTTCAAGCCGGATGGGCCCGGTGTGGTGGTGGTGTGCACCGACGGGCTGTGGAACTACGCCGAGAGCGCGGAGCAGATGGCCGCCGTACTGCCGCACGACGCCCCCAGCAGGCCCCTGGACAGCGCCCGCACGCTGGTCACCCACGCGCTCGACGGCGGCGGGCACGACAACGTAACGGTGGCGCTGGTGCCGTTCCCCGCACCTGCGGGGCGGGCAGAATCGGCCTGACCAGCTCAAAACCGACCGAGTCGGACGCCGGGGGGAGAGGACCAGGGGACCTGGGGACCTGGGGACCTGGTCCAAAGCACCACGCATCCCGTCCGGGGTGCGGCGCGCCGTACGCCACGTACGGCGCGCCGCACCACCCGCCCTGCACCGCGCGCGCCACGCACCACGTACGACGTACGACGCACCACGTACGACGCATCACGGGCACTGACCGACGGTCACGGCGTCTCAAGGAGCGGAACGGATGGCCAACTTCACCAAGTCCCATGTGCCGCGTTTCTCCGCCGAGGTGTACCAGAACCCCTATCTCCCGGAGGGCGGGCGCGAGGTGCACGCCATCGTCACGGTCACCGCGACCGGGGGCGGCACGACCGGGGGCCGGCCGGTATCCGCAGGAGGTGCCGGCGGGCCGGACGCGGGTGTGGTGATCATGGTGGACTGCTCCGGGTCGATGGACTATCCGCCGGCCAAGATGCGCGGCGCCCGTGAGGCGACGGCCGCCGCCATCGACACCGTGCGCGACGGGGTCGGCTTCGCGGTGGTGGCCGGAACCCACCGGGCCACCGAGATCTACCCCGGCGGCGGCCGGCTGGCCGTGGCCGGTGCCACCACCCGCGCGGAGGCGAGGGAGGCACTGCGGAAGCTGAGTGCGGGCGGCGGTACGGCCATCGGGACCTGGCTGCGGCTGACCGAACGGCTGCTGTCGTCCGCCGGGGCCGCCATCCGGCACGCCATTCTGCTCACCGACGGCCGCAATGAACACGAGTCGCCGCAGGAGCTGCGCGCCGCCCTGGACGCCTGTTGCGGCTCCTTCACCTGCGACGCCCGCGGCGTGGGCACGGACTGGGAGGTCAAGGAGGTCACCGGCATCGCCTCGGCACTCCTGGGCACCGCCGATATCGTCGCCGACCCGGCCGGTCTGACCGCCGACTTCACGCGGATGACGGAGAAGGCGATGGGCAAAGAGGTCGCCGATGTCGTGCTGCGGCTGTGGACCCCGCTGGGCGCCGAGACCGTCTTCGTCAAGCAAGTGGCGCCCACGGTGGAGGACTTGACCGGCCGGCGCAGGGAGTCCGGTCCGCGGTCGGGGGACTACCCGACCGGTTCCTGGGGCGACGAGTCCCGCGACTACCACCTCTGCCTGCGGGTCCCGGCCGCCGGCGTCGGCCAGGAAATGCTCGCCGGACGCGTCTCGTTGATCATCTCCGCACCGGACGGCCCCGCGTCCGCCACCCCGCCGCGGCCCCTGTCGCAGGGGCTCGTACGGGCCGTGTGGACGGACGATGCGGTCGCCTCCACCTCGATCAATCCGCAGGTGGCGCACTACACAGGACAGGCCGAACTGGCCCATGTCATCCAACAGGGGCTCGATGCCCGCAAGTCGGGTGATACCGACGGTGCCACGGCAAAACTGGGCCGCGCGGTACAACTGGCCGGCGCCTCGGGGAACGAGGCGACTGCGAAACTCCTTGCGAAGGTGGTGGACGTCGTCGATGCGGCGACCGGTACTGTGCGACTGAAGGCGAAGGTCGCCGAAGCGGACGAGATGACCCTCGAGACGCGCTCGACGAAAACCATTCGCGTGAAGAAATAGCCACGATCAGTACCGAGCATTACTACCGAAGCGAATCGGTACGGAGGGGGAAGAACCGACATGCCGACCTGCCCGAGCGGCCACCAGTCGGTGGCCGAAGACTGGTGCGAGGTGTGCGGCCAGCGGATGGCGGGCGCTGTCCCCCCGCCGCCCTCCCTGCCTGCGGGATTCCTGAACGCACCGCCCAGCCAGCCGACCGGCCGGCCCGGCCCGCCGCCGGGACAGCCCGGCCCGCCGCCCGGTGGACCCGGCCCCGGCCCCGGCTTCGGCGGCCCCGGCGCTCCTGACAACCAGGGCGGGTACGGCTTCCCGCCGCCCGCACCCGGCCCCGGCGGCCCCGGCCCGCAAGGTGGCCCCGGCCCACAGGGCGGCCAGGGCGGCTATGGCTTCCCGCCCCCCGCACCCGGCCCCGGCGGCCCCGGCCCGCAAGGTGGCCCCGGCCCACAGGGCGGCCAGGGCGGCTACGGTTTCCCGCCGCCCGCGCCCGGCCCCGACCAGTCCGGGCGCCCTGAGGCATGCCCGCAGTGCGGCACGCCGCGTGAGGCGATGGCCCCGTTCTGTGAGGGGTGCCGCTACAACTTCCTCACCAACTCCCCGACGTCCTACGCCCCGCCGCCCGGCCAGCAGGGTGGCCAGGACGGGTACGGCTTCCCGCCGCCCGCCCCCGGCCCGCAGGGCGGCCAGGACGGTTACGGCTTCCCGCCCCCGCAGCAGCCCCAGCCCCCGCAGCAGCAGGGCATGCCTCCCGGCGGCCCCGGCCCCGGCGGCTTCCCCGGCCAGCCCGGCCCGCCCCCCGGCATGCCCGGCCCCGGCCCGGCCGGTCAGCCCGGCCCGCCGCCGCAGCAGCAGGGCGGCGACGACTGGACGCTGAACCCGCCGAGCGCCCAGGCCGGCCCCCCGCCGATGGCACCCGCGCCGCCCGGACCGGGCCCGCAGGCCCCGTACGAGCAGCAGCAGCCCATGCCGTTCCCCCCGCAGCAGCCGGGACCGTACGAACAGCAGCAGCCGCAGGCCCCGTTCGAGCAGCAGCCGCCGCCGTACGAGCAACAGCAGCCGCACGCTCCGTACGAGCAGCAGCCAGGCCCGTACGAGCAGCAGCAGATGCCGCAGCAGCAGCCCGGACCGGACCAGCAGTGGAACGGCGGCCCCGGCCAGGGTCCCGCGGCGCCGCCGCAGGGTCCGCCGCCGGTCGTCGGCACCGGCTGGGTGGTGGCGATCGCCCCGGACCGCGAGTACTTCATGGCGATGATGGGCCGCAGCGGCCCGGAGGCGGCGGGACTCAACCTGCCCTCGTACTCCCCCGAGCAGGTGCTCCCGCTCGCCAACGGCCAGATCGCCGTCGGCCGCCGCCGGAACAACACCGGCGAGGCCCCGGACATCGATTTGGGCAGCGCGCCGGAGGACCCGGGCGTCTCGCACCAGCACGCACTGCTGGTGCAGCAGCAGGACGGCAGCTGGGCGGTGGTGGACCAGAACTCCACCAACGGCACGACGATCAACCTCGCCGAGGACCCCATCCAGCCGTATGTGCCGGTGCCGCTCCATGAGGGCGACCGGGTGCATGTCGGTGCCTGGACCACGCTGACCGTCCGCCGCGGCTGACCCGCCGACGAGGACAGAACGACCCCGGGGCGTGATCAACCGATCACGCCCCGGAGCCATTTCCGTCCGTCGCCGGTCTCTTCGTCCTACGACCGAAGTCCTGGGCCGGGACGTCTGCCACCATGGACGGGTGAACAAGATTCCACGCGGCACGCTCGAGGAGCAGACCTTCTACGAACAGGTCGGTGGCGAGGAGACCTTCCGGCGCCTGGTGCACCGCTTCTACCAGGGAGTCGCCGAGGACCCGCTGCTGCGGCCGATGTACCCGGAGGAGGATCTGGGCCCGGCCGAGGAGCGGCTCGCGCTCTTCCTCATGCAGTACTGGGGCGGCCCCCGTACGTACAGCGACGGGCGCGGCCACCCCCGGCTGCGGATGCGGCATGCCCCGTTCACCGTCGACCGCGCCGCCCATGACGCCTGGCTGCGGCACATGCGGGACGCGGTGGACTCCCTGGACCTGTCCGAGGCACACGCGACGCAGCTGTGGAACTACCTCACCTACGCGGCCGCCTCGATGATCAACGCCGCGGACTGAGGAACATCGGGGCATGAAGAACGTCGCGACCTGAGAATGTCGCGGCCTTAAGGAACACCGCACCGCCTCACAGAGGAATACCTCACACCGGACCGGCATCCGTAAGGAACCGGTCCGGCCCGGTCCGTCCTACGGCACCCGCCGCGTCAGGCCGGTGTCACCGTGAGCCCCGACAGCCCGGTCAGCCCTGCCGGGCCACTCGTCCTTACGGCGATCGACCCGTACGGGGTGCTCAGCCGCAGCCAGCCGCCCGCGGACAGCAGACTCAGCGGCTGGGACCGCGGCGCAGCGGCAGCGGCTCCGGACGAGGCGCCGCCCCCCACGAGCGCACCGGCCCGCGCCGGCCGCAGAAAGCCCAGCGACTGCGCGGCATGGGCGGCGCGCAGCGGAAGGTGGGTGTCGCCGAGGGTGCGCGACCAGATCTCCCGGCCGATACGGTCCCGTTCGCTGCGGGTGCGGTGCTGCGGCGGCAACTCCTCGTCACGGGCCCGGAATTCGGCGACCGCGGCGGCCACCGCACGCACCAGCGTCTCGGGCGCGGGCAGGCCCGGCACCCGCTGCCAGCCGCCGCGCGGCGGCAGCAGCCCGGTCCACGGCGGGCCGGTGACCGCGTCGGGCACGGTCAGCACGTTCGCCGACTCCTCGATGCCGTCGAGGAGTTCACCGGCCGAGACGGTGGCGTCCAGGGTGCTGTCCCCGGCGAGCCGGGCGGTACGGATCGCCAGTACCTCGAAGGACGGCGGGCGGCCGAACACGGCAAGCACCCCGCCGCCGGCCTGGAGGCGTACCGCGGCGGCCTTGTCGTAGTGGATCAGCCGGGCGAGGAAGGCGGCGAGATCCGCCGCCTCCCCCGCGTCGGCCAGGTGCAGCGCCGTCATACCGCGACGGCCCTCTGGTGCGACGCATCGTCCAGATACTCCTTGAGGATCGCCTTCTCCTCCGCGGTGATGCGGCGGGGGCGCTCCTCGGCGAAGTTGAACGGAACGACGACGGTCGAGGCCCGCAGGTAGAGCGTTTCTTCGTCCTTGACCTCGTAGCCGACCGTCATCGACGCCGCGCTGATCTTCGTCACCCACAACTCGACGGTCACCGGTTCGGGCCGGTGCACCAGCGGCCGCACATAGTCGATCTCGTGCCGGGCGACAACCGAGCCGCCCGTGAACGACGGGCTGCCGTCCCCCGGCGCCAGCCGGCGCATGAAGTCGATCCGCGCCTCTTCGAGGTAGCGGACGAACACCGCGTTGTTGACATGGCCGAACGCGTCCATGTCCGACCAGCGCAGGGGGCAGGAGTAGAGGTGACGCACGCCGGTCAGCCCCGGGTCAGCTTCTTGTACGTGGCGCGGTGCGGGCGGGCCGCGTCCGCACCGAGGCGCTCGACCTTGTTCTTCTCGTACGACTCGAAGTTGCCCTCGAACCAGAACCACCTGGATTCGCCCTCGTACGCCAGGATGTGCGTGGCGACGCGGTCGAGGAACCAGCGGTCGTGGGAGACGACCACGGCGCAGCCCGGGAACTCCAGGAGCGCGTTCTCCAGCGACGACAGGGTCTCGACGTCGAGGTCGTTGGTCGGCTCGTCGAGGAGCAGCAGGTTGCCGCCCTGCTTGAGGGTGAGCGCCAGGTTGAGGCGGTTGCGCTCACCACCGGAGAGCACACCGGCCGGCTTCTGCTGGTCCGGCCCCTTGAAGCCGAACGCGGAGACATACGCCCGCGAGGGCATCTCGACGTGGCCGACGTTGATGTAGTCCAGCTCGTCGGAGACCACGGCCCACAGGGTCTTCTTGGGGTCGATGTTCTCGCGGCTCTGGTCGACGTAGGAGATCTTGACGGTCTCGCCGACCTTGATGTCGCCGGCGTCCGGGGTCTCCAGGCCCTGGAGCATCTTGAACAGCGTGGTCTTGCCGGCGCCGTTCGGGCCGATGATGCCGACGATGCCGTTACGCGGCAGCGTGAAGCTCAGGTCCTCGATCAGGACCTTCTCGCCGAAGGCCTTGTTGAGCTTGTCGACCTCGACGACGACATTGCCCAGACGCGGGCCCGGCGGGATCTGGATCTCCTCGAAGTCCAGCTTCCGCATCTTGTCGGCCTCGGCGGCCATTTCCTCGTAACGGGCCAGTCGCGACTTGGACTTGGCCTGCCGCCCCTTGGCGTTGGAGCGCACCCACTCCAGTTCTTCCTTGAGGCGCTTGGCGCGCTTGGCGTCCTTCTGCCCCTCGACCTTGAGACGGGTCTGCTTGGTCTCGAGGTACTTGGAGTAGTTGCCCTCGTAGCCGTGCAGGCGGCCGCGGTCGACCTCGCAGATCCACTGGGCGACGTGGTCGAGGAAGTACCGGTCGTGGGTGACGGCGACGACGGTGCCGGGGTACTTCGCGAGGTGCTGCTCCAGCCACTGCACGGACTCGGCGTCCAGGTGGTTGGTGGGCTCGTCGAGGAGCAGCAGGTCGGGGGCCTCCAGCAGCAGCTTGCACAGCGCGACGCGGCGGCGCTCACCACCGGAGAGGGTGGTGACCGGCCAGTCGCCGGGCGGGCAGCCCAGCGCGTCCATGGCCTGCTCCAGCTGGGTGTCCAGGTCCCACGCGTTGGCGTGGTCGAGGTCCTCCTGGAGCTTGCCCATCTCCTCCATCAGCGCGTCGGAGTAGTCGGTCGCCATGAGCTCGGCGACCTCGTTGAAGCGGTGGAGCTTGCCCATGACCTCGGCGGCGCCGTCCTGCACGTTCTGCAGCACGGTCTTGGACTCGTCCAGCGGCGGCTCCTGGAGGAGCATGCCGACGGTGTAGCCGGGGGAGATGAAAGCGTCACCGTTCGACGGCTGCTCAAGACCGGCCATGATCTTCAGCACCGTGGACTTACCGGCGCCGTTGGGACCCACGACACCGATCTTTGCGCCGGGCAGGAAGCTCAGCGTCACGTCATCGAGGATGACCTTGTCGCCGTGCGCCTTGCGCGCCTTGCGCATCGTGTAGATGTACTCAGCCAAGAGAAACCGTCCGGCAGATTGGATCGATCAGGGTCTGTGCGGCACCGCCCCAAGGCCATCGTGCGACGTGTCCGAGGGAGGGCAGATACACCCCATCTTGCCGTACGCCTGCGCTCTGGCGGAAACGAGTAGGTCAGAGCGCCCCTGCTCAGCGCGACCTGGCATGACGCGGTGTCCGCTTGGTTGCCCTCTGTCAGCGTTGGTCGCTGTCGAGCGGGCCGTTCTCTTCTTGCTCTTTTCTTGCTCTCTTCTTGCCGCACGTCCGCCCGTGGGCCGCACTTCCCCACGGGAAGGAACGGGGGCCGGGACGGCGGACGCCAGCGGCCCCGGAGCGCCACTGCGCTCCGGGGCCTTGGGTTGTTCGATCGACTGCCGCCCGGTCACCGTGAGGTCACCGGGCGGCCGCCGATTGTCACTGCGCGCCGAGTCTCACCGGCACCGGCCGTGTCACCGGGCGCCGGATCTCACCGGGCGCCGAGTGTCACTGGGCGGGGGTGCTGGTCTTCTTCTTACGGAGGAAGAACACCGAGGCGCCGCCGACCACGACGAGGACGACCGCGATGCCCGCGATCATCGGGGTGGCGTTGCTGGAACCGGTCTCGGCCAGGTCGCCGCCCTTGTCGCCGCCCGCGCTGCCGCCCGTGCTGCCACCGACCGAGGCCGGGCTGGGCTGGGTGGAGGGCTTGCCGCCGCCGCTGCCGGCGGTCTTGCAGTCCAGGACGCCGGAGAAGGACTTCTTGAAGCCGCCCTCACCCTTGATGGTGATGTTGTACGGCTGGTCCTCGGCCACCGGGACGGTCACGGTCTGCGACTTGCCCGGCGCGATCTCGATGTTCTTGCCGGAGAGCTGGAAGCGGAAGGCCTCATCGCCCTTGTTGGTCGCCGTGACATCCACGCCGCCCTTGGCGCAGTTCTTCTCGGCGGTGATCGCCGGGATGGCGCCCTGCTTCTTCCAGGAGGCCGTGGCGGCCGCGGAGACCGTGGACTCGCTGGAGCCGGCCAGGATCTGGGTCTGGCTCTTGGCGTGCACGCCGATGCCGGTGAAGGCACGGCCGACCGGGACCTTGGTGGCGGCCTGCGCGGTCAGCGAGGTGCTGCCGTCGGCGGCGCCCTTCGGCACGTCGAAGAACAGCTGGGTGCCGTCGGCGGCGCTGGTGACCGCCTTGCCGTCCTTGCCGACGACCTTCACACCGGCCGCCGCACCGGCGCCGGGGGAGATCGTCACGCTGTCGGCGTTGGTGTGCACGGTGACCGGGCCGAGCTTGCCGCCGGACTTGCCGGAGACGGCCGGCGGGTCCAGCGTCAGGGACGCCGTGGGCTCGCCGACGTTCTGCGCGCTCTTCTCGAGGTAGTCGGCGAGCTTCTCGGCCGCCGGGTCGACCGCGTCCACCTTGGCGTGGTCGGAGAAGCGCCAGATCGCGACCTGGGTGCCGGCCGCGGCGGTCTTCTCGGTGAGGTTCCCGGCACCGGCCTTGGAGGCGAGCGCGGCCAGGTCGTTCACCTGCGGGTACGAGTTCTGCAAGATCCAGCGGATCTTGCCCGCGTCCCCGTTGTTGTGCAGCGACGAGGCGCTCCAGGGCACTTCCTGGTACTTCGCCTGCTGCTGCGTCGGGTTGTGGATGTCGATGCAGTACGTCTGGAGCGTGCCGCCGTTGTCGACCGCCATCTCGAAGAGGCCGGCGCCTACGCGCTGGTCCCCTCCGTCGTTGTGCACGACCGCCTGGTCGAACGTCTTCAGACCGCCGAGCGTGGCGGTGGCACCCCCGTGGGTGGGGGTCGTCTCGTCCGCCGCGGCAGTACCCGCGGTGGCTATCGCACCCGCCGCGACGAGGCCCGAGGCCACGACCGCGGCGGCAAGGCGGGCTGCGCCCCGCCTCTTCATCGAAAGCATGAATTTCCCCTCTGGGCGAGGCGGTCGAGTGGGAGAGGATGCCTCGCCGGAAAGATCCCAAAGAACTCAACAGCCGAACACGTCAGCCCCCGTGAGTACTTGTCGGATCTTATGGAGCAGGTGCATCAGGGTCCCCAGTAATGGCATCCCATAAGCGATCCGAATCGCAATCGTTACCGACAACGGGCACCTTGACCTGGCATTATCGACAAATCCCCAGGACTATTCAGGGCACTGCGGCCTTCTGGGACGAATGGGTTGCGGATGAGGCTGCTGTGACGGACGCTTCCCGAGGCTCCCGGGGCGTCGAAGTCCTGGCACGGGCGTGTCTTTTGGCCGGCGCCTTGCCAACGGTCTCGCCGACGGCCGGCGCCGCGTCGACCGGCAACATCTCTCCCCCGGCCTCGTGTTGTTCCGAGTCCTCCTGTTGTTGCGAGGTCGCATGTCGTGGCGAGGTCTCGTGTCGCTCCGACGTCGCGTGTCGCTCCGAGGTCGCGTGTTGTTCCGAGGTCTCGTGTTGTTCCGAGGTCTCGTGTGGCGATCGTGGTGAGGGCTGCGGTGACGGCGGCGGTGCGGGGTCCGCCTCCGTACGCGGCGCCCGGGTGGCTCTCCGGAACGCGGAAGTGCCGCGCGCGAGATCGTGACCGATCGCCACGGCGTCGACCTCCGCCGAGAACCAGCGCTGCCCGCCCCGCTCGGGAGACTGCTCCCCTTCCCGTAGCCGCAAGCGCCCCTGGACGACGAGTGGTTCACCCACCGCCACCGACGCCGCGACATTGTCGGCGAGCGCGCGCCACGACCGGACCGTATAGAAACTCGTCCCCCCGTCGGTCCAGCGTTCCTGTGCCTTGTCCCACCGACGGGACGTCGCCGCCAGCCGGAACCTCGCCACCGTCACGCCCGCCGTCGTCTGCCGGTGCTCCACCGCCGTCGCGGCATTGCCCACCAGCGTCACCATCGTGTCGTTCACGGAACACGCCTCCCCCGCGTCATGCGCTCGCTCCCGTCATCTGCCGCTCGCGCTGCGTGGATCTCATGCTGCACGGATCCGGCGGGCGCCGCGGCGGCATGTGGACGGGTGACCGGCTGTGGACAACTCGGCCACCCGGGAGAGGGAATCCGCCCTCACATGCCCGCCGCCACACGCCACCGCCGGGCACCCACCGTCAAGCACCTGACGCCAGACACCGACGAGGCCAGGCACCCGCCGTCAGGCCCCTGACGCCACCGCGTACTGCTCCCGTACCTCGCGATAGCGCAACAGCTCGGCGGCGACCGGCTCCAGCACCCGTGCCCGCCCGCACCCGGCCGCCGCAGTCCGCAGCCGTCGCTCGGCGTCCTGCCCGTATCGCCTGGCGGGACCGCGTGCCACCACCCGGCACAGCCACGCCAGCGTCGGCCCGCCCACCGAACCGACGAGCGCGGGCAGCAGCCCGGAGACCCAGGCCGTCCCCTCACCCACACCCGTGACCGCCCCCAGCAGCCACAGCAGGCCGACGACTTGGAGTACGGACAGCAGCCCCTGAAGCGAGGCGGCGACCGTCCACCACCGCGGTTTCACGGCCGGCCCACCGCGCAGCGACTCCTCCGCATCCGCGGCCACCCTGTCCAACGCCTCCGGCAGCCCGTAGGCACCCCGGTCCGCCGCCTCCCGCACCGCCTGGGCCCACGGCGCCGGCAAGCCATGCGACGCCTCACCGGCCACCGTGCGTACGGCCTGCTCCACCACCGGCCGTGCCGCGGCCCGGCCGTCCACCGTCGGCTCGCCCCCACCACCGGCCACCGCCCCGGCCGACGGCGGATGCCCGGACAGCCCGTGCCGCCCCACCACACGCCGCCGCACCCCGTTCCGCCAACGGACGGCCCGACCGCCACCGCTCCGCCCTGTACCGGCCCGCCCGGCACCGGTCATCCCCACTTCGTTGCGCCCGACTTCATTGCGCGTCGCTCCGTTGCGCGTCGCTCCGTTGCGTCCCGCTTCGTCACGCCACGCTTCGTTGCGTCCCCCGCAGGTCTGGCCCACGGCCGCCCGTCCGCCGTCACCCCGCCCCGCTCCCGTCCGCCCCCTACGGGCCCGCGGCGCACCGGCTCGCCCCTCATCGGTCCGCCCTGTGCCCGTCGGCCCACCGGCACCGGTGAAAGCGCCCACGCCCGTCGCCCCCGCCCCGGAGCCGCCGGTCCCCCACCGGCTCCCCCGCCTTCCCCGCATCCGCGCCCACGGTGACCCGCACGCACGCTCCGCATACCGCAGCCAATCCCGTTCCGCCGCGCGCCCGGTGGCCACCGCCCCGACCGCCTCCGCCAGCCGGTCGTCGAACTCCGCCCGGGCCCGTTCGGTCAGCCCCACCTGGCTCTGTGCCACATACACCGACCGCAACCGCTCGGCCGCCGCATCCACATCCGCCGCCAGCCGCCGGTCCGCGGCACCCCGCTCCGCGACGAACTGGCCGAGCGCCTCCCGCAGTTCCCCCACGCCCCGGCCGGTCGCGGCGGACAGCGCGAGCACCGCCGCCCCGGGCTCCCCGTGCTCGCCGAGCGCGAGCCCGTCCTCGTCCAGCAGCCGGCGCAGATCGTCCACCACCTGGTCGGCGGCGTCCCCGGGCAGCCGGTCCACCTGGTTGAGGACGACGAACATGACCTCGGCGTAGCCCGCCAGCGGCCGCAGATACCGCTCGTGCAGCACCGCGTCCGCGTACTTCTCCGGATCCACCACCCAGATCACCGCGTCCACCAGCTCCAGCATCCGGTCCACCTGAGCGCGGTGCTCGGTGGCCGAGGAGTCGTGGTCGGGCAGGTCGATCAGGATGAGTCCGTGCAGCTCGGAGCTGCCGTCCGCCGGAGTGTGCCGCCGGTGCGCGGGCACGCCCAGCCGGTGCAGCAGCCCCTCCGCGCCCGGCCGGCTGCCCGGCCAGACACAGGCCACCGGCTCCGCGGTCGTCGGCCGCCGCGGCCCGACCTGCGAACGATTCGCCCCGGCCAGCGCGTTGAACAGCGACGACTTACCACTGCCGGTCGCCCCCGCAATGGCGACGACGGTGTGCTCACCGGACAGCCGGTAACGCTCGTCCGCCGTCTCCAGTACCCGCCCCGCCCCCTCCAGCGTCCGCCCGTCCAGCCGGGTACGGGACAGCGCGATCAACTCCCGCAACGCATCCAGCCGTCCACGCAGCCCGCCTGCCGCGGCCCGCCGCCCCCCGTCCGCGACCCAGCGGTACCCGCCCCCGCCCCCGCCTTCCACACCCGGCGAACGCGGCTGAACCATTCCCTCACCACGCGACTCGGTACGTGACGCGCCATACGCCCGCATGCCTGTCGCGGCGTAAACCCCACCCCGCGACACCACACCAGCCCCACCAGGCATGGCAGACCCACCAGCCCCACCAGGCATCTCCACCCGCTCCCCGTTCCCCGCCTGCCGCACCGTCGGCCTGGGCACGCCCACATCCCGCGCCCGCCGCGCAATCAACCCGTCATCCCACGCCCCACCCGCCACCGTCGCCCGTCCAACGGACTCCGCCCCCACGCCCGTCTCCCGCCCCTCCACGGGCTCGCCACTCCCTTCGGCCTGCACAGTCCCTACGGATCCCACCGGCACCTCACACCCCACAGACGCCATGTCCTGCCCGGGCGCCGCACACTCCCCCGAGGTCACACACTCCACCGGCCTCTCACCGATCTCCCCCTCCCCAACCCCCTGCCC